>CAZMDE010000352.1:0-3168 GCA_964564355.1 uncultured Bacteroidales bacterium
AAGACTGTCAATCTTATTTAGATTTGTATACCGAAATTGAAAAAATGGGGTATTCCCCAGTATTTAAATCAAAAGTTATGAAGTGATCTATATTCACTCCTTCTAGGCGTAGGTAAAAGCAAACAGCTCGGCGTCCTTCGATATGTTGGGCTATAAACAAAGGTTCTTGCCTTGCAAATAGAAGAATTGAAGAGGAGGCTTACAAGCACTTGAAGTTTTCAAATACTATACGAAAAAGACACAATTTGTTGCAGATAATGCAACTAATTCAACTAATTCAAATTGACAGTAAGCCCGTATACATCGATTCAAAAATTAGAACATGGTTAAAACTGTTTTTACTAAGACTACATATGAATAATAATCCTTTAGACACAGCAAGGGGATTTCTAGAGCAAGATAAATTTGTTGAAGCCCAAAACTACTATGATTTATACATTAATGAATTAAACTCCAATTTGGATTTTAATAAATTTTTAGTTTTACAAGAAATAAAAGAGGAGTATATCTATACTGTTTCTAGAGTTTTCAATCTTGACTTATCAAAGAGCAATCCACTTTATAAAAAATTTGATGAAACAAAACAGTTAATTCAAACAAAGTTTGAAAATAATATTTCTCTTACTGAATATGAAGAAAATGTTAGAAAGCTTCTTATTTATAGGCCATCTTATTTTGTTCACTGGGGAAATTATGCAGGAGTAGTAATATCAAGAATAATAGAAAAAGACCCTGAGTATTTGTTATGGTGCATTTTAAATTTAGATCACTTCGCTATTGACAAGTCCATTTTTCTGTTACAGAAAATTCAATATGAACCTCAATATTTAAACGCCTTATTGGTAAATTCGATCAAACATTTGATTATAGAAAAATGGGGACCTGATGATGATGACGATGAAGATGAAGATGATGATTACAATGATAACCCTGACGACTATGATGATGGACCAGGTGCTTACGGATATCGCAGTTGGGACGAAATGGCATTTTATGAGGCATTTGAAGGAGATATTGACGCTTGGAATCATTATAACCAATGATAATATTAAATATTATGAGAGAAATAAAATCTGTATATGCAAAAAAATATTAGAAGAAAAATACCCGTCCATCAGAACATATTAACTAAATGAGTTAATGATGGAGTTGTTCGTCGAGATTTTTAATCACATCGGAATGGAATATAAGGACTTCTAGTCCGCTATTATCTGCTGTAAATACAAAATTTTAGTGTGTTTACATCGGATATGTTTATATGGAAATCGGATGTTAGCGCATTGCAAATGCTGATACTGTAAAAGCCTGTGATAACATATCACAGGTGACAGCACTAGACTTCTGCATATGAAAGAAGATTTCGCGAAGGACAGGGGCGAATAAAACACTAAGATGTTTTCTGCTGTTAAAAAACTTAAAAATCAACTTAAATAAATGAGTAAACCAAACATACATAAACTAAATCGTTATACAACTCTTTCTGTTCTTCTTGATTTACTGCAAAGGAAGAAACTTACGCTCCTAAATCCAGAAACTTGGGAAGATAAAAACGACTCCGAAATAATTCTTGAATATAAAAGAAGAAAAGGCATTAAAAATTTGTATGCATTATGTTTGTCATATGGAGATGAAACCTTACATCATTGGAAAACATATTCTAATGGGACAAGTGGTTGTTTAATAGAATTTGATGCAAACAAATTGTTCGAAAATCTAAATCTAATACCTAATTTAACTCATAGAAAGGTTAGATACATGAAACTTAAAGAAATTGAAAAAAAATATACTGTAATTGACATTGACGAAATTCCATTTGTTAAACGTTGGCCATATCGTTGTGAAGAGGAGTATAGAATAATTGTCACCTCAGAAAAAGATGATAAATTTTTCGATATCGATATTAATGACCTATCAATAATCAAAAAAATTACGATTAGTCAACAAATGCCAGAACAGATTTATAATACAATTAAGAACTATTTAAAGGAATTAGGAGGGAATCCTGACCGTAGAATTAATAGATCAACTTTGTATGAAAATAATAGATGGATTAATAGATTTAAAAAGTAAAAAAAACAGTGAGTAATATGTTTTATTAAAACAGCAGAAAATTATCAATTTGTAAATGTAATATTCCGCTTTTAAGTTGGTATATCTAAATTTTGAACAATGTCGCTTTTATGTAGCATCTTATACCACCAACGTCGGCAGTAATTTTTGATATGAAAATTCATTGAGTTACTTAGGTATCGTTCAAAAATGGGACTATAATAATTCAAAGACTTACCTGTCATTTATTAGAGGCTTAAAAAGATAGTGTGGTTAATTTATGAATAATTGTTTGCTATTTGCATTTTATTAAAAATAATAATAAATAAAAAAATGAAAGCTATTATAATTGGTTTTTTTGGAGTAGTATTGAGTTTAAGTCTTATTCTAAATGAAGTATGGTGGGGGGTCTTTACTTTGATTTTCTCTGGCATGGTTATAGGTGGCGGAATGGGTTCGGAAGATAAAAATGACAAATGATTACTATTTATACTATCTAGAGTACTTTTTATTTTAGTAAAGCAGAATTAGGTTGTAAAAATTTAAAAGTAAATTATTCACATTAAAATAAATTATAATGGGTAACTTGATACTTGTAATAGGAATGATTTTAGCGGCAATTGGTTTTTTTACCGGAAATGAGAAATTTTATGTTATTGGTTTCTTTTTATGTGTAATTGGTTCATTTATTTCTGTATATCTAAAAAGAAAAGATAAATGACGTTCAAAATCATATATTATGTCCAATCAACTTCAGACTATAAAATGCACTGTTTGCCATTACACCGCATTGGTAACACGTAGTAGGCATTATGCTTATTCCTGTAAGCAAGAAATGGATACCGTAAAGTGCAGTAGATGCCATCAACTTTCGGTTGTTGCGGTTACGAAGGAAGCTACTTATCCACATCCTACACGCGAAGAGTTTAGGCTAATTTACGATGCTGATCGGGAAAAATACTTTCGAGACTTTGAGCTTTGCTACCAAATGTACGACCCGCCGATGGTTTGTGAACCCTTAGAGAAAATACACTGCGGTTGGTGTAATTCTACTCGCACAAAAGAGTGGGATGTAAACAATTCCGAATGTCCGAAATGTGGTGGCGCAATGCATGAATC
>CAZMDE010000353.1:0-405 GCA_964564355.1 uncultured Bacteroidales bacterium
AAAAAAAGAGTGCCCCCGTTAGCTGCCTGCAAAAGTCCTTCCCGTTCAGTTACTTCTGTTGCAATCCCTTTTAGGGTACCAAAAAGTTCTGCTTCTAAGAGTCCTTCAGGAATTGCCGCAAAATTCCTTTCAACAAATAATCCATTTGCAGTATGAATCGTATGGTAATGAATGTATCGTGCTAGTAGAGTTTTTCCCGTTCCCACGTCACCAGTTATGAGAACACTCTGTTTGCTTTTCAGGGCGGTCTCAATCTGACGTATTTCCTCAATATCAAACAAATACCTTGCAAACTCGGTGTCTTGCCATTTAATCGGCTCATTTGGTTTTTTATGGCTGAATGGCTCATCTGAACCTAACTTTGGCTCAGTTAGATAGAATGGGCGAGGATTAGGTAAATTCCAA
>CAZMDE010000353.1:415-3165 GCA_964564355.1 uncultured Bacteroidales bacterium
GTTCTGGTGAATCTTTGTATAGATTCGGAGATAGTTGGCATGTCAGCTCTTCATAGAGACCTGCTGGAAAAGCATTATCAATCAATATCCATAATAGCAGATTATTTTTCCCCTTTTTTAAGCGTTCTGCAGAGCCTAAGATTTCGGAAGCTTGACTCTGAGTGTTTGATGTCAAATCAATTTTCTTAAATAGAAATCTCTCCTCTTTAATTGTCAATTCAGCTATATCATTATAGCCAAATCCTAGAATAGAGCATTCTTTGTAAGCATCCAGAACCCTTTTAATTCTCGCCTTACAGTCATTGGCCATGCTGCAAAATGCCAAGATAAGGATATCCATTTATTCATCTCCTGACTAATAATTATTAGTATGATATATAATTGTAATAGATAAATGTCAATTTAATTATAAATAGTCAACCATCATAAGTACTGACATTTTGATAACATGTTGTTTTTCATGGACTTATACAAAGAGTTCGTGTTCTTGAATTTCTGGCATACTGCTTGCTTATTAAACTGTTGATAATTTAATAGGGAGTATTTAATGAGTAAATGCTATTCAAAGTATATAGTTAATTTGCTACGTAAGGCGACGCCAGAAGAGAGATGGGATTTCGCGGTAATTCTCGAATATTCTGATATACCCAAGGTGGACTATTGGCGATTAGACTGGACAACCCCTGAAAACCAAAAGTTAAACACGCAATTTTCAAAGGGTCTAGTTGAGGATTATTTTTGGAAATTTCAAACTCCATTGGGTTATATTTTTCGAAAATCCAGCTATGATGAAATCTGTATTGATGTTGCACAAAAACTAAAATACAACCATCTGTTAAAACCAGATATGTCTTGTTGGGACACGATGGGGCAATTAACTAATGAATTGAAAAATAAAATAATCGAGAAACTCAAAGAAGAATTTGAAAAGATGTCACCTGAAGAGAAAGAGCAATTTATTAGGGAGTTTCTTAATAACGGACAATGGGAGGAATATTCTTCCAGTGTAGTGGACTGGGCTAAACTGGGAACAGGTGCAGCTTTTAAACTCATTCAAGAATTCGGTGGATTTGCAACATATAGAATTGCCGCCATTGTTGCTAATCAGATGGCCCGTGTAGCAATAGGTCGGGGGCTAACTTTTGCAGCAAATGCTGCATTGATGAGAGGCATCTCTGTCGCACTTGGACCTATAGGATGGTTACTGCTAGCATGGGGCATTAATGATCTTCTTGGCACCAATTACAAAAAGATTATTCCTGCAACGTTTTTTATTTATGCAATCTACACCAGATTAGAAGAAGAAAAAAAGCATTCGTAAATGAAACTAAGCTAATAAAGAACTAAGAAACCATAACATTAATTTAGGAGAAAAAACATGTTCATCATTCGTATCGCGATTATTGTGTTGGGAGCAGCAGCAGCTATTATTTCGGAGATGGAAAAAAGAGAGTAAGCTTCACAAATTATTACACCCAGTCTGGTTTAAAGTTGAATTAGAAAAACAGGGAGTGTGGGGAACAAGCCTACATCCTCAACTGTAGGCTTGTTTTTTAAGGATAACAAGTTCTGAGTCAGAGAAGGTCAACATTTCAAACTAATGTTCCTATTAGAGATGTTTCAGAGGCAGCCCCCAAAGCTATTTTTTAGCTATGCTGTTTAAATGGATAACTGCCTTTGATTTACAGATTGCCTAAAAAGGGTATTTGGTATATACTTTTCTCTAAATTTTTAGGAGCATGACATAGATATGCGAAAAGTTAAATTGGGCATTATTGGCTGTGGTATAGCAACCAGAGAACTCCATTGGCCAGCAATCAAAGAACTGGACAATTGTTTTGAGGTTGTTGCAGTCTGCAACAGAACCGAATCAAAAGCTAAAAAGTTCTCCAAAATAGTCGGGAATGTGCCGTATACATCAGATTATAAGAAATTACTGCGGCGTGATGATATCGAAGCTGTAACGGTTTGTGTCCCCATAATTTCTAACTGTAAGATTGTAGAAGATGCTTTGAAAGCAGGTAAACATGTACTCGCTGAAAAGCCAATAGCTGCAAATATTGAACAGGCAACACAGATGTTAGAATTTCCTGCCCGATACCAACGAGTAATGATGATTGCTGAAAATTCCCGATATCGACCAGTCTTCCAAAAAGCAAAACAACTCCTCGATGATGGCTTAATTGGCACAGCCTATGCTGCGGTATGGAACATATTTATGCATGTCACAAATAAGAATCCGTATGCAAGAACAACTTGGCGACAAGTCCCCAAGCACGTTGGCGGATTTATAACGGATGGCGGAGTTCATCAAATTGCAGCATTGAGATTATTATTGGGAGAAATTAGAGGTGGGTGTGCTTGGAACCAAAGCGTTAATGAGTCCCTTGGAAAGCCAGACACGCTTTCCTTTCAGTTCGAGACAGAAAGGAAAATAAAAGGCGTATTGAATTTATTCTTCAGTGCCAATGGTTTGGCAGAGAATAAATTGTTCGTAATGGGAAGCAAGGGTACATTGGTAATTGAAAATGAGAATATTATTGTGAAAAGAACTGGCCGAGCAGATAGGCTCATAGAAATATTCGATAAAGGAGGGTTTTTCGAAGAATTTAAGGTATTTTATCAGAAGATATGTAATAGTGAATTTACACCAGATTCTTTTGTTGAAGCATATAAAGATTTGGCTATTATACTTGGCGCACTTCGGCATAAACAAGGTACGTTTAGTAAGTTGACCAAATGAAGTCCTT
>CAZMDE010000354.1:0-3153 GCA_964564355.1 uncultured Bacteroidales bacterium
AGCAATGTCCTTTACCTCTGTATTTGAACCATTAATAAGTGTTTTCTTGCATAATGGGCAGGCGGTGACAACGTAATCAGGGTCAGGGGCAGTAAGGGCTTTCATAGTGTCAATTCTGATGATATTTCTTTTATCATCATCAATTTCTAATATACCAAGACTACCTCCACAACAAAGGGATTTTCCCTTTTCGTATTTTATATTTTTCAGAGTGGCAATTGTGTTCAATATTTTTCTTGGTTGCTTATAGACTCCTTCTCCCCTGCCAAGCTCGCAAGGGTCATGATAAACCACTGTTTTCTGAAGCTTATGAACATTAATCTGGTTTGTTTTAATCAATCGCTGGAAATATTCTGTGTGATGGAGCACCTCAACATCCAGCTTGTAATCGTCTTTAAACACTTTATAGCATATAGGACATGAGACAAGCAGTATCCTTGCACCGGATTTTTTAATAGCTTCTTTATTGAATTCAATGAGCTTATCGGCTAAACCGTAATTGCCAGCAAGTACCTGAGGTCTGCCACAGCAAGCTCCACCATCAGGGTCAATAAATGTAAAATCTTTCCGGGCAGCTTTCAGAACCTCTGTAACAGCTTTTTTAATTGAGGGTGTGAGGTGTGTCATGCAGCCTGCAAAATAAGCAACATGAGCTTTGTTAATATCTCTTTGTTCCAGGTAATCAATTGACAGTCCATTTCCGACAAATTTGCTTCTCTGGAGGCTTCTCTGAGCAAGTGTGTCGATTCCAACAGGGCAATACTCCTTGCATCTGCCGCACATAAGACAATCAAAGGTAATTTTTTCCTTTACATTTTTATCTCTTATTGATTTGATATAATAGGAAGGAACAATTTTTTCATTATCAAAAAGCCTGTTTAAAGGACAAATATCAATACACAGCCCGCAACGCGGACAAGAGTTAACTTCAATCTGCGAAAAGCCGTTGAATACTTTCTTGTTCTTGATACCAAAGCTTCTAAGAAATATCAACAGTATTTCGGTTGGTATGTGCATATATCTTGAAAAAGGTATACATACAAAAAACACTCCAAGAGTGATAGAATAAGCCCACCATGCAGTATATTCGAGAGTAGGGAGCATTTGATAATTGAAAATTGTCAATTGTCCATTGTTAATTAAGCTTCCAAGACTGCCAGTCAGGAAGCCTCCATTATTATATATTGCAGATGTCAGGCTCTCAGCAATCAGCCTGAAAGGGAAAATTAACCATAAGCTTAAAACTGTCAGCCTGTTTCCAAAGTTAAACTTTGTAGTTTTTTTCATACCGAAAAACCATGAATTAATCCTTTTGATAAGTGCGAGGAACAGCCCGGTAAGAATTAACAACAATAAGAAATCCATTATGAAAATGAAAAAATCCCGGTGCTGTACTTCAAATTTCTGATGAACAAAGAAATTGAAGAAGATAGGGAAATAAGGAGGTTTGAATGCGCCATGGGTATAGAACTTTGATTCAGCCGCACCAGCAACAATAAGCAGGAACCAACCAAATGCAAAGCTCATGTGCATCCATCCAAGGAGAATATTTTGTTTGAATATTTTTCTATGAAGCAGGCTTTCAAGGAAAACTTCTTTTAAAACAATAAAAATTCTGTAAGTAAAAAAACCTTTACCCACTTTTATCCATTCTTCTTTTGTAAGATCTTTAAGCCATCTGAAATACTTAACCAGGAGTATTCCAAAAAGCAAAATTAAGCCTATAATAAATGGAAGTACAAATGGGTCGAAAATCATAGTTAGTAGTTAGTAGTTTGTAGTTATTAGTTAATGATTTTGAGTGCTTTGTTAATATTATAAATCACGTTTCTTGTATTAACACCTCCCGGACAAACGAGCTTGCATTTGCCGCATAGCATGCACTTTTGAATCTGCTCTTTTAAACCGGCTGTCTCCCCTCTTCTTATAAGAGTAAATATCATTCTAATATTGAAATCAGTATAATTAGCTGTAGTGCATGTAGCAGTGCATCCACCGCAACTAATGCAAAGAGCAAAGCTTGGCTCATTAATCAAAACTAAATCGGCAACAGTCTTATCGTTTTTATCAAAATCTATCTGCAAATCCTTATTTATAGAATAACCCCAGTCGATCATAGTTAGTTCGTAGTTCGTAGTTCGTAGTTCAGAGTTAATATTAGTTTTTAGAAGAATTAAGGGCATAGCCTTCGAGATAGCTTGCAATCTCAGAAGCAGCAGCTCTTGCGTCAGTAATTGTGTTAGTGATAGTTCTCGGACCAGAACAGGTCCCAGCCATAAAGACACCTGAAATATTTGTAACATTCGTCATTGTGTGTTCATCAGCAGTTTTAAGAAAGCCATCCAATGCTATATCAGCACCAAGCAAACCGGCAATTTTCTTAGTTCCGGCAGAGGGAACAAATCCAACAAGCAGTACAAGCAAATCAACGGTCATTTTCAAAGGTCTGCCAACGAGAGTATCCTCAACCTTGACAACTATGCTGCCATCGCCATTTTCAGCAGCCTCGGATAATCTTCCCCTGATAAAGTTGACACTGTATTTCTCCTGTGCTTCTTTGTAAAGCTCTTCAAAATGCCTGCCATACATACGCATATCCATATAAAAGCAATATATGTCTGCATCAGGAAGCTTTTCTTTAATCTCAACAGACTGCTTGACAGCGGTAACACAGCAAACTTTGGAGCAATAAGTATTACCTACCTTTTCATCTCTTGACCCAACACAGTGAACAAAGCCAATCCTTTCAGGAACCTTGCCGGAAGATGTTTTCAGTTCATTACCATTAAGAAAGACTTCCTCAAGGTCAGCCGAGGTTATCACATTGTCATAAATCCCGTATCCATATTCCTCCTTTTTTCTTGCATCAAACAAATCATATCCGGTAGCTATGAGTATGGCATCAGAATTAAAAATGCTGCCGTCAGCAAGGCTTATTCTAAACTTATCTCCTATCTTTTCCGCATTCTGTATATTCACATTAAGAATGATATTCACTTTCTGGTTAACGCGGTTGCTTAAGAATTTCAACACTTCCTTACCAAGCCTTTTAGTAGGAAATAACCTATCCCATTTGACAAGATGTCCGCCCAGCTTATCCTTTTGCTCCAGCAAAGTAACATCATAACCCATAGAAGCAAGATATGCAGAAGC
>CAZMDE010000355.1:0-3141 GCA_964564355.1 uncultured Bacteroidales bacterium
AGAAGACCTACCGTCTAACCAAAAAATTTCAGATTATTTAAATAAAGTACATTATTTCCTTAATAAATTTTTACAAAAAAATTAAAAATTTTAATCTATTTTTATAATTAAAAAGTGTTCTGAATTATTCCTAATTCTTCTTCAGAGAATATACAGCCGGGACAGTCATCGTATAAAGCACCAACAGCCCCATTCCATTTTCCAGATTCAACCTCTATGCGGGTGCGTGCCCAGTTAACGATTTTATAGTCAATCTGGTGTCCTGCTTTTTTGAAGATATAATCTGCTATTTCAATGATATAACCGGGTTTTTCAGAGTCTGGTTCTCCATTATATGGATACCACTTATCAGCTCTTAAGGTAATTACATCTGCAAAGGCTCTCAACGGAACTAAAGGTATTGCCATAAAAATTGAGACAGACATTAATGATACTATCAGCATTACCAACATTTTTTTCAGCATAAAAGCCCCCCCCTGTTTAAAAATTAATTAGTTTTATTTATTTTCTACTCCATAACCTTAATCACAGAATATGAAATAACTGAATACAATGGCTAAATTTTATGGTTAAACTGAAATTGCAAGTAGGCTTTTTCAACTTTAGGAATAAGGATTGAATTATGATATGGATTAAGATAAATTATTATTATCCATATAATCTTGAAATTAAACAGTTTTTATTCTGCCATATAATATTGCGATCGCTACATTCTTCTTTAATTCCTAAGGGCATGTTTAAATATTCAGGCTCTTAGCAGACATTCTTTCGCAATTCGGTCAGATTAGCCATTCTAAATTGGAAGTTATACATTTAAAGGCTATTTCAGGCATTTAAACATTATAAAAAATCAACAACTTAAGGAGTAAAAAATGAAGTATATGAAAGGATTAAGAGGCAAACTTCTATTGTCAATTTGTAGTATTTTGTTTGTATCTCTGACATGCTCAATCACTTTCATCAGTATAAGTGGCTTCAGGGTATCTAAAGATGAAGCTATGAAATTCACATTTACAAAATCAAATTATTTTGGTTCCGAAGTAAGGAATGAAATAAACAATGCTCTTGATACAGCCCGTTCTCTTGCATTTTCATTTGCGGGATTAAAAAAACAGAAACAAACACCTGAACGCACAATTTTAAGTAGCATGTTACGAGAAATTGTAGAGCAAGCCCCCCAGTTTCTTGGTGTATGGACAGTCTGGGAGCCAGATGCTCTTGATGGAAAAGATGCTGAATATGTGAATAAAGAGGGACATGATGCCACAGGTCGTTTTATTGCATACTGGAACCGTGTGGGAGGTGTCCATATCGAACCTTGCATGGACTATGAAGATAAAACAACTACAGGTTACTATACAAGACCAAGAGCCACGGGTAAAGAGGTTGTAATGGATCCTGTTGCTTATGAGATTGGAGGCAAACAGGTAACAGTTATAAGTGTCTGTGTTCCTATTAAAATTAATGGCAAGGTTGTTGGCGTTACAGGTGTAGATTTTTCCATGGATAAAATGAGGGATATGATTTCAGGCGTTAAAGTTTATGAATCAGGATATGGCAGTTTAATCAGTAATACAGGAATTATAATTGCCCATCCTGTGGAAGCAATGGTTGGTAAGCATATCAAGGATTTGCTCTCACCAGAAACAGTTGACAGTATCGCAGATGGAAAGGAAACTACTCAAACTTTTATAGCTGCCAAAACCGGAACTATCTCTCAATTTGTATTTACTCCCATTAATTTAGGAAATACAGGCATTTCATGGACTATGGCTATTACTGCCCCTGTTGATGAAATTCTTGCATCTGCAAAAAAACAGAGAAACATAAGTATTGCCATCGGCATTATTACAATGACTGTTCTTTTCTGTGCTGTTTACCTTATTGCAGGGGCAATAATTGTTAATCCTGTAAAACAAGTTGTGGCTGGTTTAAATGATATTGCCAAAGGAGAAGGAGATACAACCAAACGTCTTGAAGTTACTACAACTGATGAAATCGGGGAGCTTGCCACAGCATTTAATCTGTTTATGGAGAAGTTGCAAAAACTTATTACCCTCATATCCGAGAATGCAAAAACTCTTGATGGCTCATCTAAAACACTGGTTGGACTTGCCAAAGTCATGTCTGCAAATTCTTCAGATACATCTGAAAAGTCAACAGGTGTGGCACGTGCCACTGAAGAGATGAATACCAGCATAAATGCAGTTGCATCAGCTATGGAAGAGGCTTCAAGCAATATCAATATGGTTGCAAGTGCCACTGAAGAGATGAGTGCTACAATCAATGAAATTGCTAAAAATTCAGAAAACGCAAGAGTCATTTCTGCACAAGCTGTCTTAAAAGCTGATAATGCAAAAAACAGTATGTCTGAACTTGGAAGGGCTGCCCAAGAGATTGGCAAAGTTACTGAGGTTATTAATGATATTTCAGAACAGACCAATCTTTTAGCACTCAATGCCACTATTGAAGCTGCAAGAGCTGGAGAAGCAGGTAAAGGTTTTGCAGTTGTAGCTTCTGAAATTAAGGCTCTTGCAACTCAGACAGTAGATGCAACAAAGGAGATAAAGAAAAAAATAGAAGATGTTCAGTCAATAGCCAATGGAAGTGTGGCTGACATTCAGGGATTTGCAAAGGTTATTGAGGATGTCAATCTTTTAGTTATTACTATTGCAGCTTCAGTTGAAGAGCAATCCATTGCAACCTCGGAAATTTCAGGAAACATCAGCAATGTATCTAATGGTATTGCCGAAGTCGGGGACAATATGAGCCAACTTGGCATTGCATCAACTCATATTGCCAAAGATATTAACCATGTAAATGTATCTGCCGTTGATATAAGTTCAAATAGCAGACAGGTAAATGAAAATGCCCTTAACCTTGCCGATCTTGCTACTAAATTGAAGGCGATTGTAAGCACATTCAAAGTTTGATTCTAAGGATGCTGGAGACAATGTTCAGACATGAAAAATATTTAAAAGAATATTATCGTGAATACTGGGTATAGAGCCTGTTTAAATATTAAAAGGCTCTTAGGGTAAATAAGGCTTGACACCTATATCCTACTTCCCGTTTTAAAGCACCTTTAGCTCCAATATTTCTGTAAGTTGCAGCATCCACCCAATAGTTATTTTTGTATTA
>CAZMDE010000356.1:0-3128 GCA_964564355.1 uncultured Bacteroidales bacterium
TATAAATATTTACAATGTTCTTTTTAGACTATTTTATATTAGCTAATGGTATTACATGCTTTTATTTAAAATTTCTGCAATTAACATTTTTATTATTTTGCATTCTGTAAAAGTAAATTCCTGCATTTATTTATAAATCTTATGAACTCAAAGATTATTTTGAATTAAAAGACATATTATTAAATGCTTAGATTTCTCTCAGAACGAAAATATAATAGAAAAATTTTGATAAGAAATGTTTTATCTAAGCTTTTCCTTCAGTGATTTCGGAATTCTGCCTGATTTATTGCTTTCTGAGCGAAGCGGTCTGCCAACAATTCTCTCAACCATCTTGCCTATTTCAATAACCTTGTCAACATCAACGCCTGTATCAATACCCATTTCATCCATCATTACAACCATGTCTTCAGTGGAAACCAAGCCTGCAAGATTTGGGTCTTTATAATAATAGGAACCTGTTCCAGCAACCGGCACTCCACTTACAAAATTAGCAGGCTGCCCTCCTATTCCACCCATCGACGATTCATAGTTTGTCATTCCTGCCTGCAGGGCTGCAAGCACATTTGCCAGACCCCATCCGCGAGTAGTATGAAAATGGACTATATGTTTTTCCGGTTTTGGTATTTCATCCAGAAGCATTGAATAATATTTATAAACCCTGTCAGGTGAAGCAGAGCCATCATGGTCAGCATGCTCTACATCGTTAGCTCCAATATCAAACCAGCGTTTGGCGAATTCAATTGCCTTGCTCATTTCTGTCGGACCCTCAATAGGACAGCCCCATATAGTGCTGACAGTTCCGTTCACCTTTATGCCTGCATCATGAGCTATCTTTATGCATTGCTCGCTCATCTTCCAGTATTCTGCAAGGCTTAATCCTGAATTTTTTTTATGGTGCGATTCACTTGTTGAAACCATCAGCAAGATCCTGTCAGGTCCAAAGCCATTCTTTTTGGCTTCAATAGCTCTTTCCACAGCCTTTTCCCTTATAGTGATAGCAGTAATTGAAACCCCTTTTATAAGATGTTCAATTTTCTTGCTTGAACGCAGTCTCTTCATCAGCTCATCTGCATCCTTAAACTGCGGCATGCCAGTAGGGTTGCCGAAATTAGTGGTTTCAATATGCTTAAACCCTGCCAATATAAGCTGCTCAGCAAGCCATATTTTTGCCTCAGTTGGAATAAATTTTTCTTCATGCTGAAAACCGTCCCTGACAGTTATATCGCCTAATGTTACTTTCTTTGGATAATTCATAGTTTAGAAGTTAGATATTAGAAATTAGAAATTAGAAGTTAGATGTTAGAAATTTACAATTCGATTTCGGGTATTTCTCCTTCTATAATAAGATTGCCTTCTGTAGCGGCTTTGATTTGCTCAACTGTCACACCCGGAGCTCTTTCAAGAAGCCTGAATCCTTTGTCTGTCACATCAAGCACAGCAAGGTCTGTAACTATTTTCTTAACGCAGTTAACACCTGTCAGAGGCAAAGTGCATTCTTTCAAAAGCTTTGACTGTCCCTCTCTGTTTGTATGCTGCATGGCAACAATAATATTCTTTGCAGAAGCTACGAGGTCCATAGCGCCGCCCATGCCTTTAATCAGCTTTCCAGGCACTTTCCAGCTGGCAATATCTCCTTTGTCAGTCACTTCAAATGCTCCTAAGATTGTCATGTCTATATGCCCGCCACGAATAATGCCAAAACTGACAGCAGAATCAAAAAATGATGCTCCCGGAACATAAGTCACTGTTTGCTTACCTGCATTTATCAGGTCAGGGTCAACCTTATCCTTTGTTGGAAAGGGTCCCATCCCAAGCAATCCGTTCTCCGAATGAAGAACAATATTTATATCTTTAGGAATATAATTAGCTACAAGTGTTGGTATACCAATACCAAGATTTACATAATAGCCATCCTTTATTTCCTTTGCAATACGCTTTGCAATCTGATTTTTATCTAATGCCATATTTTAGAATTTAGATGTTAGATGTTAGATGTTAGATATTAGTTGATAATTATAATTTTAATCTGATGAATCTGATAAATCTGACGAATCTGATAAATCAAAGAGTTGTAAGTTGTTCGATTTTCTTTTCATAATTAACACCCTGGAATATTCTGTGGACAAAGACTCCCGGAGTATGGATAAAATTAGGGTCTAATGAGCCGACCGGGACAATTTCCTCAACTTCAGCAATAGTTATCTTACCTGCAGAGGCAATCATATTGTTAAAATTGGAAGCAGTGTATTTATATATCAGGTTGCCGAGAGCATCGCCTTTCCATGCCTTTACAATAGAAAAGTCAGCTACCATACCAAGCTCCATAAGATGCATCTTGCCATTGAATTCTCTTACTTCTTTGCCAATTGCCACTTCAGTTCCAAATCCGGCAGGCACAAAGAAAGCGGGGATACCTGCTCCACCAGCCCTTATGCGTTCTGCAAGAGTTCCCTGTGGAATAAGGTCAACTTCAAGCTCTCCGCTCATCAGCTGGCGCTCAAATTCAGCATTTTCGCCAACATAAGAAGCTATCATCTTCTTTATCTGCTTGTTTTTTAAGAGCAAGCCTAGTCCGAAATTATCAACACCTGCATTGTTGGATATACAGGTAAGCCCGTGAATATTGCTTTTCGACAGTGCGAGAATAGTATTCTCAGGTATGCCGCATAAGCCGAAGCCACCGACCATTACGGTCATATTATCTTTTATGCCTTTCAGCGCTTCTTCTGCATTTTTTACTATTTTATTCATTTTTATATAGATGTTAGATATTAGATGTAAGACTTTAGATTTTAAAATTAAGAGGTCAAAAATAATTAAAATTTTGAATCTGCAAGAATTGAGTAAAAATTTAATTATGGATTAGAATGAGTTAATGAAAAAAAGTTAATAAAAAAATAAGAAAAAGCTTGACTTTATGATAAAAATAGCAGTACTTTTGCAAAGCAATTTGATTATCAGATTTTATCAGATTAACAGATTTAAAAATATAACAAATGTCAAAGGTTAAATATAAGGAGCCGATATTAGAGATGAGCGGGAGCGACGGGGATATTGTCCATAGTCGCAACCGTTATGGTCCTTATACAAGGAGGAAGACGAAGAATAAGTACAAGCCAACAAAAGCA
>CAZMDE010000357.1:0-384 GCA_964564355.1 uncultured Bacteroidales bacterium
ATTGTTAATCTTTAAGCATGACATAATAAACCGGAGGTCAGATGCGACAGGCTGAGCAAGAGCAAAAATTCGCTGACAAAGTTTATCAATCTTAACATCAATCAGGTCAACCTGATTATCAGCTTCCTTAATAGTTTCGGCAAGCTCAACATTGCCTGTTAAAAGGGCATTAATTGAATCAGCTAATTGCTTTTCAACAAGAGAACCCATATCAATTATTCTTTTCCTTAGTTTTTCAAGTTCAATTTCGAAGTGTGTTTGCATTTTAGTTCGTAGTTATTAGTTCGTAGTTTGGAGTATTAGTTATGCTTTTTTAAGGGTGAAAGTAAAAGTTGTTCCGGTGCCTTTGCATCCAAGAAAGGAAAGGCAGAGGGGGTACAACCA
>CAZMDE010000357.1:394-3127 GCA_964564355.1 uncultured Bacteroidales bacterium
TTCCGGTACCTAAAGCGCTTTTCACATTAATAGTTTGTTTATGAGCTTCAATAAGATGCTTTACAATTGCCAATCCTAAGCCTGTACCGCCACTTTCGCGTGAACGTCCTTTGTCAGTTCGATAAAATCTTTCAAACAGCCGGGGAAGATGGTGCTGTTCTATACCTATACCATTATCAATAATTTCAATTAAAATATTATCATCAATATCAAAAAAACTGACCGTAGTCAGACCATTGTTATTTCCATAATTTATAGAATTGTCAATCAAATTTGACAATACCTGGCGTATTCTATCCTTATCGGCACTAACAAAAACAGGACGTTCATAAGTCCTGTCAAGACTCAGTTTAATATTTTTATTTTTAGTCTTAATTTCCAGGAATTCAAATATTTCCTTAGTAAGAGCGACTATATCAAACTTCTCAAACTTCATTTCGATTTCGCCAGACTCGAGGTGAGAAATAGTTTCAAGGTCACTTACAATCGATATCATACGGTTAATGCTATTCTCGGCTCTTTCAAGATATCTCCTGTTAATATTTTTATCTTCAAGCCCACCATCAAGAAGAGTAAGAATATACCCCTGTATATTAAATATAGGGGTTTTCAACTCATGAGAAACATTGCCGATAAATTCTCTTCTGTATAGTTCTAACTCTTTCAGCTCTTTTATTTCTTTTGAACTTTCCTGAGCCCATTTCAGCACATCCCTATTAACATCTTCAATCCTTTCAGAGTTTAACCTAAACTTTTTATTTTCCTCAGCTTTTGAATATTTTGAACTCTGAATGGTTTTATAAATCAACTTGATTTTTTCATAAATAAACTTTTCAATAGTGTACAGATAAATGATATAGGAGAATGTAAATATAAGCATATTAGAAATAATCATATATAGCCATAATATATGATTATTTATCAGTCCTAAAGTCAGATAAATAGCTGAACACAATCCTGCAATTAGAAGAGAAATAATAAAGGCAAGATATTTAGGATTTGAATATTTCATCATACTTCGTATTTGTAACCAACACCTTTAATTGTTTTTATATTATCTATGCCGATTTTTTCCCTTATTTTTCTTATGTGTACATCAATAGTTCTTTCACCAACGACAATATCGTCACCCCAGATCCTGTCAAGAATATCGTTTCTTGTAAAAACTTTGTTGGTCTTAGATGCAAGCAAAAGAAGAAGTTCAAACTCTTTTTTTGGCAATACTATTTTATTGCCATCTTTAATAATAAGATACTTCTCTTTGTCTATAACCAAATCATCAACAATTAATACACCATCAGCAGGTTCTTTAATTTCAAACCTGCGTAATAATGCATTAATCCTGCTGATAAGAACACGCGGTTTTACAGGTTTTGACACATAATCATCGCCACCTGCATCCAAACCTGCAATTTGAGAGTAATCCTCGCTGCGTGCGGTGAGAAACATTATAAGAGGTTGATTTTGCAGAGCTAATTGCCTTATTTCCCTGCATGTTTCAATGCCATCCATACCGGGCATCATAATGTCAAGAATAACCAGATGGGGATTTGAATTATTAACAAACTCTATTGCTTCTTTACCACTCAATGCTTTGAGAACCTGATAGCCTTCTTTTGAAAGATTATACCCAAGAAATTCAAGAATGTCGGGCTCATCGTCAACAATTAATATTCTGAAAGTAGTATTTTCCAAAGCAGTTTTATTTAAATTTTCAAATGTAAAAATAATATAAATTAACCAAACCTACCTGTAATATAATCTTCAGTTTGTTTTTTTAAAGGGACAGTAAAAATGCTTTTAGTTTTACCATATTCAATCAGCTCTCCGAGATAAAAGAAAGCAGTGAAATCGCTAACTCTTGCAGCCTGCTGCATATTATGAGTAACAATAACAATAGTATAATTTTCTTTAAGCTGGTAAATTAATTCCTCAATTTTCGATGTTGATAAAGGGTCAAGTGCAGATGCAGGCTCGTCCATTAAAACTATTTCAGGGTCAACAGCCAAAGTACGGGCAATACAAATCCTTTGCTGCTGTCCGCCAGACAAACCGAGAGCAGAATCATTAAGGCGGTCTTTAACCTCATCCCAAATTGCGGACCTTTTCAAAACATTATGAACAATTTCTTCGAGTTGCTTTTTATCATTAATGCCATTTATTTTGGGACCATAAGCTACATTTTCGAATATTGATTTAGCAAAAGGATTTGATTTTTGAAATACCATACCAACTTTTTTTCTAAGATTTACAACATCTATCAGCTTATCGTAAATATCAACTCCGTCAATTTTAATTTCACCTGATATTTTCACACCATCAATCAAATCGTTCATCCTGTTTAAAGACCTGAGAAATGTAGACTTTCCGCAACCAGAAGGACCAATAAGCGCAGTAACTTTTCTTGAAGGAATCAAGAGGTTAATGTTATTCAATGCCTGTTTGCTCCCATAATAGAGAGACATATCCTTCACATCTATTTTAACATCTTTCATAATTAGTTAACTTGTTCATTTATTCGCTTAATAATTTCTTTTTCAAATGTGCTCATGAGATCGCTTCGCTAAGTTGTTCATTGTTAAATTACTTTTTTTCTGAGTCTTGATCTTATAATAATTGCAGTTAGATTAAGAATAAAAGTAAGCATAAGTAATACAAGTGTAGTAGCAAATTGTATTGGTAAAGTCTGGTCAATATTTGATGATTGAGTTGACATAATATAAATATGATATC
>CAZMDE010000358.1:0-2348 GCA_964564355.1 uncultured Bacteroidales bacterium
CGGTAAATTATGAAGGATATAAAATGTCTAATAATAAACTAATAATCTACGGTTTAAATGATTTTGATCTGGCAAATTTTATTTATTATAAAGGTTCTCTCTATCTTAATTTCTTTTCCAATTTCTATTTATTAGAAAATACTGAAGACTTTAAACCATTAATTAAGATAATTAATTCAAAACTTGTAAAGCAATTACAACAAAATTAAATATAATGTAATGAAATTTGACTTTTATAAATATCACGGAACAGGCAATGATTTTATATTAATTGACAACAGAGAAGGTGAAATTTTGTTAGACAAAACTTCTATTTCTTTAATGTGTGACAGGCACAGAGGAGTGGGTGCTGATGGACTAATAATATTAAATAAGTATCAAATACCTTACGATTTTGGAATGCTTTATTATAATTCTGATGGTAATCAAAGCACTATGTGCGGTAATGGTGGTAGATGTATTGTTTCTCTGGCAAAATTACTCGGGTTAATTGAAAATCAGGCTCATTTTAATGCTATTGATGGCGAACATATTGGATTAATTACAGATTTTTCCGACAATATAACACATGTTAAGCTCAAAATGAAAGATATTACAGTGCCTGAAGTATCAGACAGTTATTATTTTATTGATTCAGGTTCTCCTCATTATGTTAAGTTTATTGAAAATATTGAAGAATATGATGTAGTTTCAGAAGGAAGGAAGATTCGCTATAGTTCATGTTTTATAAAAGATGGGACAAATGTTGACTTTGTTAAGATAAATGAGAACTGTATTTATGTCAGGTCTTATGAAAGAGGAGTGGAGAACGAAACATTGTCATGCGGTACAGGGGTTGTTGCTTCTGCAATTGCATATTCTTTAAAAAAAGATATTAAACTCAAGACGCAAGATATTAGACAACAAATAAAAGTTAAAACACCAGGAGGGGAATTAGCTGTGGAATTCAAAAGAGATAATAATTATTTTAGTGATGTCTGGCTCGAAGGTCCTACAACATTTGTGTTTAAAGGAAGCTACAAAATCAATTGACAATTTTCAATTAATAATATCTATTTTCCATTATCAATTGTCAATTCATTTCTGAGATTCCTTTATTGCTGGTTGTTGTTTTAATTACTTTAATGAAGTTTGGATTTTTGGAGAATCTTTCATTAAGCAGATTCGCAATATCATCCTGTTTGTTTTTATCGCAGAAAGCTATAACAGAAGAACCGCCTCCGCTGATTGTAAAGCCGTGAGCACCAATATTCAGTACATCTTTTTTTATTTCCCAATATTCAGGAATAGCCGCTGCTCTCACTGGTTCTGCAATATGGTCAGTAGTTATTGCTTTCCCGAATTCTGATATATCTTTTGTGTATATTGCATGTATTACTCTTGAACAGTGAGCCATCTGGTCTTTCAGCTTTTCCTGACCAATTTCATAGGAAATAAATCCTCTTGTAGTTTTCATGCTTTTTCTGATTACTGCAAGCACAACAGGAAACTCAGGTATTTCTAACTTAATTACATCAATAGGGTCATAGCTTTTAATGAGAACAAATCCTCCGAGTAGGGCAGAAGCTACATTATCAGCATGAGGTGAGCCACCGGAGGCAACTTCGCCATAACGGGCTATATCTATCATTTCATTACCAGATAGATTCAGATTAAGTAATTTGTTAATGCCATAAATACATCCGGCGGCAGTTGCACCTGTGGTGCCAAGTCCGCAACCTGAAGGCATACTTTTTGTTAACCGGATATGAACCCCTTGCTTTATATTTTTTCTTTTGAATAATTCCAATAAAGCAAGACCTCCTGAGTTGTCTTCAACTTTTAAAGGGATGTTAGATGAGTAGTTAGTAGTTACAGTTGATGGGTCATCAATTGTAATATCTATAATATTATTATCAGTCAGGGTTAATTCAAGACTGTCATAAGGTTCAGCTAAAGCTAATGAGAATATATCATACCCTGGACCAACATTAGCGCTTGTTGACGGGGTTCTTAACGATAATTTTGAATTCATATGTTTTGAATACTAATAAATTAATCCTTTCTTTTTAAGTATTTCTTTTAGCTTTTTGGTTTTTTCATTACTTAAAGGAGTCAATGGCAATCTCAAGCCGCCTGCTGGTAAACCCATCAGATCTAAAGCCATTTTAGCTGACATTGGGTTAGTTTCCCAACGCATTGCTTCAAACAGGTCGTAGTATTCAAAATGTAGTTTTTCAGCTTTTTTAAGGTTGCCGGATAAAGCAAGGTCAACCATTTCCTTCATCACTGAAGGTACTATGTTTCCAGAAACTGTGAAAGAACCCGCACCTCCAAAACAGATTAACGGATAAGCAGTTGTATCTTTT
>CAZMDE010000358.1:2358-3126 GCA_964564355.1 uncultured Bacteroidales bacterium
CTTTTCCTGTGAATACTTCAAAATCATCATCCTTTGTAAGACAAATCACTTTTGCAAGATGGTCTAGTCCTTTGTTACCATCTTTGATGCCAACAATATTAGGATGCTTTGCTAAGTGAGCAGTTGTTGCCGGTTCCATGTTTATGCCTGTTCTATCCTGTGAATTATGGAGAAGAATAGGAACAGTAGAAGCTTTAGCTACTTCTTCATAAAACTTAATCACACCTTCAGGTTTAGGCAACACAAAGAAAGGAGAGAATACAGATATGTAATCAGCACCAATATCAGCAAATTGTTTTACCTTCTCTTTGGCTCTCCATAAGCTTGAAGCGCAGGTGTCAGGTACTATTTTACATTTCCCTTTTGCAGCTTTTACGATTGTCTTTAGAACAAGCAGCTCCTCTTCGTCAGTAAGCAAAGTGTTTTCGCCAGTAACTCCAAGCGGAGCAATTCCATGTATTTTTGCCTCTACCTGTCTTTCAACCAGTTTTGTCAAACCCGATATATCGAGAGAACCGTTGTCCTTCAAGGGAGTTATCATCAAAGTATACGCACCTTTTATCATAATTATAAACAATTTAAAGATTTATAAATTATTGTTTTATTAAGGATATTAAACATCATTAATAAGTTTTCAAAAATACTCAAAATATGAATGTGAATTTGAAAATTAATAAATAAATGAATATTAATAAAATTTGTTCATTTTTGTTATTATACCATTACTGTTTATAAATTAGCCCAATAATGTTAATAACTATTTTTTTA
>CAZMDE010000359.1:0-3109 GCA_964564355.1 uncultured Bacteroidales bacterium
GAGGTATAAGTGGGGCTAGAAATAATGCATATTTAAAAGATGGCAAGTATTTTTGGGAGCCAAATGGTTCCGGTCATGAATCTTGGTTTGAGACCTTTTATGACTATTACTTGTTTAAAGATATTTCGGATAATTGTCCCGAATGTGCCGCTAATAATATATATGCACTATGCAAATACAGAGAAAATGGATTATTTAAACATTGTATCTTCAATTTTCACGAATTAGAATTAGCTTAAGAAAATAAAAAACTAAATATTATGCCAATAGAAAACATTGAAACAGTAAAAAACAATATCGAAATGGTGTTACATGAGCCTCTTTTTAACACTAGTAATGTGGTTGTAGCTGGACAAATTAAAGTAAAACACGCTTTGCTGGACAAGTCCCTTATACTATTCGGATTTGTTATTGAGGATGAATACTTGAATGAAAATAATTTCAGAGTACAAGGAATGAGTATTTCATACCTTCGAAAGGAACAGTATCTTGCGCGTAACCATGTTATTTATCCAAAAGTAATTATAAATAATAATATTACACCCTTTTATAAATTATTTCATGGTGTGGATCCAATCAAATATTGTTATAACACCGGGCAAGAAGAATCTTTTATAGCAAGAGATGAAAGTTATGAAGATGAAGATGAATATGATGCAAGATGTAAATTCGAATACTATCTATTTGATAAAGTAAATAAGACAATTCCAACTTGTGCAGCAAGGGAGATTTATGCAGTTTGTAAATATTCGGAAGATGGAATTTTCAAATATGCGTTGTTTAGTTTTCATGAGCTGATGCCGGAGTAAGAAATCAAAAAACCGATATTATGCCAATAGAAAATACAGAAGAAGCAATTACCCCTATTGAAAAAGGGAATGAATCAACCAGAACTGTTTTGGCCGGTTTGGCCGAAAGACATGCATTAATCCGTTATAGGTTTATTATTGAAGGGTTTGTGGTTGAAAATAAGTTGTCTAATCCAAACAATTATAGCGTTAATGGACGGGTATAGAATACTTAATAGATGCTGATAGCTATGGTTCATAAAATGATTTTTACTTTGAAAACAGGTAACTAAGAATGAAAACTAAAAATGGAAGCTATCAATTTACAGAGGTGTTTGATTATTATTTAATTTACATGACTGATTTGTTGAATTGAAATACTAAATAAGAAAATATGAGACCTACAAATCCAGAAAAGGCCAATCCAGGTGGATACCTAGTTCCAACATTAGGCGAGAGTGATGAACAACCAATGATAGGTATAGCTGGCATATATGTGAGACATAAATTAATTCCACAAAAATTAATTATTGAAGGCTTTGTGATTGAGGATAGGATATTTAATCAGGGCGATTTTATTGTAGAAGATTGCGAAATATCATACAAAAATGTTAATGACATGTATCAAAAAGCCTTTAATGAAAAGATTTATCCGAAGCTTATTATAGATGGGAAAAGAAGGAAAATTACAGATTATGTTGTAACAAGTGACTTTGAAGTTAGAACTAAAACCGGATACAGATATTATAAATATTATGTTGATGAAAATGTTTACTTGACTTGGGTAACAGATAACCAGGGTGAATTGGGTGATTATTCAGATGATAAAAGGTATAACTATTATCTATTTGAGAATGCACATAATTTAACACCTAGTTGTGTTGCTGAAAAAGTTTATATTTTATGTAAATATAATGATGGAGACCTATTTAAATTTAAGATTTACGATTTTCATGAAATTGAGTTTGATGCCTGAAATATAGAATTATCTTTAATGAAGTACTGTTGTAAAAAATAAATACACTATGAAGCCTAAAACCGGAAGCCATTATTTTACAGATGATTTTGATTATGATTTGATAGGCCAGACGGCTGTTATACAGTCAAAAGCAAAGATTAGTTTTCGAAAGATTGATCCCTGGGCACTATGTTATAAAGAATGGCTGGAAAACGAACACAAAAAAACAGTTAATAAAATCAGAATTATTATACAAAGTAATATTACCTATTCATCTGCTGAATTTGAGTCGTTTAAAAGAAGAATATCCTTTTTACAAGTTAATAATCCGGGAATTGATTTTGAAATTTTGACTCATGGAAGCCTGGTGCCACTTTACTCACTTACTGAATTACTTTACAGACCTACGAATGAAATAATTAACATTAAACTTAATCAACGGAATGCAGATGATGTGCCGGGAAAACTGGAAAAAGATTTTCAGGCATTTCTATTTGGAGGGACGATACTCGGAAGTACTATTAATAATATTATAGATTATGCCGGGATATACAGACGCTTAGGTGTACTGGGAGAGGATTTTTATAATTTAAAGAGCAGTTACAAAGTTTTAAGGGAATTCCCAACAGGAATTTTTAATGGGAGTGTGCTTGAGAAAAACAGAGTACTGTCTACGTATTTTACCGATATTGTCGCCTTTAATAAAAGGAGAGAATTATCAGTTATTGAATTAAAATTAAACGACCCGAAAATTGAAGTGATATCCCAATTGTTGGATTATGCTTTGTTTTTTATCGGATATAAAGAACAAATTTGCAAACTGATTAAAGACAATAAGACTCCGCCTGATTTTGAAAAAAAACCAATAGCCTGCTATGTAGCAAACAATCATTTTCATGATAAATTTGAAGGAATAAAGAAGTACTATAAAGCAGATCCCAAAAAGTATGGATTTAAATTTTACATGATTACGTTAGGGGCAACCGAAGGCTTTAAATAATGGGTCAATAAATGAGAGAGTTTCTTCAACCAGATGCTTTAGTTACAAAAGTTCTATGCCAAACTAAAAGGATTTAATTATTTAAATAAAAAAGCATATGACACCAAAGATCAATCGAACTAACGGGGTTGAAACAATAAACATTTAATACAACTAGATTTTCTGACAGTCTTATTTCTCTCTCCAGAACATTCATTCTCTCCAATAGACCTGGAATTATAGTTACCTGTATTTGGGTCAAGAGACTTAGTGAAAATTTCTAATTGATATCGTCCTCTATCCTTTTCTACTGGAATAACACTTTGCTTAACAATTAATTCGTTATAGCATAATAATCCAGTAATTGTAAGCGTGTCGAAAAAA
>CAZMDE010000360.1:0-3089 GCA_964564355.1 uncultured Bacteroidales bacterium
CAGACCAATATTAGGCGCTATCTCAACAGAGCCCGCAATCTCGTGTATCTCTGCATTAATTTTATTCTCCTCAAGGAAATCCTGTAATATTTTCGGATAAGTAGTGGCAATCCTTTTCCCATTTATAAAGGATATATCCTTATAATCCGATGCTTTGGTAATTGCGAATGACAGCCGGCATTTGGCAAAGCCGAGCCTTTCAATTATCTTCAGATGCTTATTCCTTTCCATCACTATGTTCTCCCCGACAATACCTATGTCTGCCACCCCGTCGGCAACATACTGGGGTATGTCATCATCTCTCAGATATAATATCTCAAGGGGAAAATTAGAAGCAACGGAAATAAGCTTCCCGTCTCCCTTTGTCAGGCTTATGCCTGCTTCTGTTAACAGCTTTATTGACTCATCTGTCAGCCTGCCCGACTTCTGTATAGCAGCTTTTAATTTTTCTTTCATACTCTCAGATTCATAAAAAAAGGGGACTTACTCTTATTCGTAAGTCCCCTTTTTATTGTTAGTAATTATATCGTTATACATAATACTCAGAACCTACCTTAGTTTTCAGGTTTATATGATGGCAATGATGTAAATGTAATTTAAGCATATCTTTTTTTCTATCCTTTTCGATTTGCAAAAATACTAAAACTTTTATTATGCAAAAGAAAATATTTAAATTTTAGAATTGGGAGATATAAGTATGATTATAGTAAAATATTAAACACTTGATTTATAGCTTGGTAGATACATTGTTGATTATTAGGATAATAAAAGTTCCTAATACTAGCAATGAAGTACCTATAATTTAATATTAGGTCTCTTGATAAATAAATACTGTAGGAGTATTAAATATATTTCAATATAAGGTAGCAAATAAAAATTTATATTTTATTTAATTTATGTCAACCATCAGCTAATTTTTCTTCTTCTTTAGATTCTTTATAGCGCTGAAAGCTTTTTCGATGTTTGTATCTTTAACAATAATGGAAAATTCATTTGCAGTTGAAATGACATTGATTATATTGATCCCTTCCCAGGCTACCTGCTGTAGTATGTGATAATAAAGTCCAGCAGTTTGCAGATTTTCTTTGGGTAATCTGACAGTTATTGCAGACAGATTTGTTGTTACTGATACCTGCTTTTCCTTTTCAAATGCATGGGTGATTATCTTTCCAAGAGAGCTGCTGACAATAAAGCTTGACTCAAAAACTCCCTGAACGAATGTGAAGAAAACATCGTTTTTTACATTTATTTTATTTACAAATGAGAGATGTTTGCTGAACAATGACTCGGAATTTTTGTATGTATAATCTGTAAGACCTGACCTTACGATAATGTCGCCCAGGTTCTGCAGGCAGGTGATAAGCTTGCGCGAAACCGATACCCTGGCAAAGTCAGTAAAGCGATTCAATGCCACAACTATGGCTCCCTGCTGGACTTCTTTTTTCAGTATTGCTTCAATTTCAGGCTTTATAGACCTCGCAAGCGAAGAAGTGTTGATTAAACCCTTTTGCAATGCCTCTGATATAAAGGGTTTTTGGAGTATCAGCTTTGATACGCACTCGGATATTGTCTGCATATTAATTGTTTTAATTTTAACACAAAGTTAAAAAAATGTATCATTTGTTCATTTATTTTTTCACAGGTTTAATTAGAAATATTTTCGCAGTCTAAAATTAAACTATGTTTTTGAATTCGGATAATCATTATCAGACGGGTGAAAAGAGGGTTACTGACATCTGCTCGCAATACGGGCTTCCCTTGTATATTTATGATGCGGATAAGATGATACAGCAGATCGATAAGCTGAGGAATGCATTTCATGTAAAAAATTTAAAGATCAATTATGCATGCAAGGCTTTAACCAATATCAGCATTTTAAAGCTCTTGAAAAATCACGGTACAGGGCTGGATACTGTATCAATACAGGAAGTGTGGACAGGCTTGAAGGCAGGCTATTCTCCCAAAGATATAATCTATACACCTAATTGCGTATCAATGGAAGAGATAGAAATGGCAGTTGAAAGCGGTGTGAAAATTAATATTGACAATTTGTCAATACTGGAGCAATTTGGTCACCAACATCCGGAAATACCGGTTTGCCTCAGAATAAATCCTCATATTCTTGCAGGCGGCAACAGCAAGATATCAGTAGGGCATATAGATTCTAAATTCGGAATATCAATACATCAGATACCTCATGCAAAAAGAATCGTTGAAGAAACAGGCTTGGTTGTTGAAGGGCTGCACATGCACACAGGCTCGGAAATACTTGACATTGAAGTGTTCCTGCAGGGTGTTGAGATATTATTTGAGGTGGCAAAAAAATTCACAACTATTCAAAGCATTAACCTCGGAAGCGGGTTTAAAGTTTCTTATAAACCGGAGGATTTATCAACTGATATAGAAACTCTCGGAAATTCCCTGTCTGAAAAGTTTAATGATTTCTGCAGGGAATACGGAAAGGACATAGACCTGATTTTCGAGCCGGGGAAATTTATTGTAAGCGAAGCCGGATATTTTTGTGCAAAAGTAAATGTCATAAAGCAAACTACTTCAACTGTTTTTGCAGGGATAGATACAGGCTTTAATCATCTTATAAGACCGATGTTCTATAATTCTTATCACGACATAACCAATATATCAAATCCATCGGGGAGGACAAGGATATATACTGTAGTTGGCTATATCTGTGAGACAGATACATTCGGCTGGAACAGGAAGCTGAATGAGGTTCACGAAGGAGACATACTGCTTTTTAAGAATGCGGGTGCATATTGTTTTTCTATGGCATCAAACTATAATTCGAGGTTTAGACCTGCTGAGGTTTTGCTTTACCAGGGTAAAGACTACCTTATAAGGAAAAGAGAAACAATGGATGATATATTGAGAAACCAGGTGGAAATCAGCATAAACTAAAGTTTCAAGTTTCATGTTTAAAGTTTCAAGTTAATAAATCAACAAATCTATAAATCAACAAATCTATAAATCAACAAATCAATAATTAATAAACTATCAACTAACAACTATCAACTATCAACTAACAACTAACAACTAACAACTAACAACTAACAACTAACAACTAACAACTA
>CAZMDE010000361.1:0-3087 GCA_964564355.1 uncultured Bacteroidales bacterium
AAATTCTGCGAATAATTGAAGAGTTTGAAGAGGATGAAGATGTGCAGAATGTTTTTCATACTCTTGAAGTTACTGATGAGGTGATGGCTGAAATGGATTAGAAAATACTCCTATTTGAAGCTCAGTTTTATAATTTTGTGACTAAGAATTTCTTTTGGGTTATCAAGTATCTCTTAACTATTTTACATAAAAAAACCGCATTTTTCAATGCGGTTTTTTTTGTTCAAAGTAAGCTATCTCGTTGCTAGCCCTTTATAATCCTTTTTAGCCGAATAATTTATTTTCAGAGCATTTGCGTAACGCAAAGCCTGTTTAAGATCAGTAACGTGGCCCATAGGAATATTTTGGTCTACCTTAAGTGATACAGTCATCTTGTTTTTATCGGTCTCAGAAAGTTGTTCTCTTTCTGCAAGAATAAAATCCTGAACAGACTCAGTAGGCACGCCTTCTTCATTAATAAGTTTATCATTCATCTGAATCATAGGTTCCGAACCATAAAGAGTCTGCAGTCTGGACATTGGTCTTCCAATAAAGATATAGCTTACAACAGATTTCTTCTCAAGTTTTTTAACCTGTGTAGCGGAAGGTACAGCTACAGCCACTTTCAATTCTGTTTGTCTCATTGTAGTCGTTACCATGAAAAAAAACAGGATCATGAAAACAATATCGGGGAGTGATGCTGTACTTAAAGCCGGAACACCCTTTTTAATTTTACCTTTAAATCTTGACATTATTTGGTTCCTCCAATATTTTTAGGCTCAGCTTCAGAAATGTTCATCTTATAAACATCATTTATACCGTCAATAATTGCCTGATCAATTCCTTTTTTCGGATCAAGTTCATCATATCTTTTTCCAAAATTATCCAAAGCAAACTGGTTTCTTAACTCATTAATAGCTGCAACCAGCTCATTTTGAACAACAAGGTATTTACCATAAGTTGTCGATCGGTCATTTTGAAGGGATACAACTCCTTTAGATACCATGAGTTCAACTGTTCCGTTAGGAAACCTTTCTGACTGTCCGGCAGGAAAATCAATTACTGCCAGTTCTTTTTCAGGTAGGTTTTCATTATCAAGCGGATTACTGAAAAACTCAATTGTTTTATCCTTTAATTGATCTACATTAATAACCTCCCCTTCAACCATAAGTTGATCTTCCCTATTTATAAGTACAACCAATACGTTTCTTTCTTTTACCTTTATTTCTAATTGTTCAATATCCTTTTCAGGAATTGGAGGCAACAAGCGCGTAATTCCAGTATCAACGTCCATAGTTGTGGCTACGAT
The DNA here is from genome assembly GCA_964564355.1 of uncultured Bacteroidales bacterium. GTDB lineage: Bacteria > Bacteroidota > Bacteroidia > Bacteroidales > JAGODS01 > CAZMDE01. The sequence continues at coordinate 1,289 of CAZMDE010000361.1, forward strand.
AAAGAAAATCAGTAGCAGGAATGCGATATCCGCCATTGAACCTGCATTAATTTCCGGTGCATCTCTTTTTGCCATTGTATAAAAAGTATTAACCTGCCTCAGGGTTTAGCTAAGGCAGGAATATATTATTATTTGAAGTATTTTGCAATTTCAGCGTAAAGAATTGATAATAATGCAAGTCCTAAAATAAAGTAATTAAAAATAAGTCCTGTATCAATCAATTTTAACACTGAAGGATTTGAATTATCAGTTCCTGTGTACCCTATGATTTCAATTGTTTCTCCTGAAGATAAAAGGTATGAAATACCAATTAAAATCGCCACTCCAATAAGTACGAGTAACCCTCTGACCATATTTGCAGGGTGAACAATTGCATAAACTAATGGAAAAACAAGGGCAGTAATAGCTGCAATTAATAGAAGAATATAACCCCAAATTATGGCTACGTCCATCTTATAATATACTAATTTCTCCATTAAAGTAAAGCTAACCTCCTCAGCAACAATGACATCAGGGGTTTTGACCTCTTGTGGAACTTGGGTTACTGATGCAGAGTCGACGGGTGTAGCTAATGAGTCTGCACTTTGCAAATCCATTGCTAAGCCTTTTGAAGGGGTGTTTGCAACCGGATTTTCGATCTTCTGTACTTTTTGCTGATAACGTTCAGTATTGACGAGGTTTTCGCCAAAATAAAACAGTATCAATACGGGAATAGTGATTCCCACAACAACGTACAGAACGATTGACGCTATTTTTGAGTATGACATAATGCCCTATTTTTTAATGTTGTGTTTTACAAGCAAATCCATGAAGGAAATTGAAGCATCCTCCATTGTATTGGTAATAGAATCGATTTTCGCAACTATAGTATTATAGAAGAGCTGCAGAATGATAGCAACAATAAGTCCGAATACTGTAGTAATAAGAGCGATTTTAATACCACCGGCAACAAGGGTCGGTGAAACGTCGCCCGCAATCTGGATGTTGTCAAACGCAACAATCATACCGATAACTGTACCAAGGAATCCTAACATAGGTGCAAGAGCTATAAACAATCCAATCCAGCTGAGACCTCTTTCAAGTAAGCCCATTTGCACACTTCCATAGGAAATAATCGATTTTTCAACGATATCTAAACCCTGTGCCTCCCTATCAAGACCCTGATAGAAAATACTTGCAAGGGGACCACGAGTGTTACGGCATAATTCTTTTGCAGCGTCAACACCACCTGCATTCAGAGCATCTTCAATACTTTTTAGTAGTTTCGCTGAATTTGTGGTTGCAAGATTCAGGTAGATTACTCTTTCCAATGCAATAGCTAATCCGAAAATGAGACATAAAAGAATTGAGCTCATAAATCCTGCGCCACCCTCAATAAATTTTGTTTTTACCTGGTAATGCATTACGCCTAATCCACCTTCACTGGTTTCTTCGGTTACCGCCGGCGTTGGAACTTCTGTGGCAACCGGTGCTACCTGTGTAGAGTCGGTTGTGGCTTCAACCTCAGGGGTTGCAGCATTGGTGTTTTCCTGAGCAACTGCCACAACAGACGCTCCCATCATTAGCATCCCGAAAACTGCTATAAGTGCAAATAACTTTTTCATGGTTTGATGTTTGTTTAATTTTTAGTTTTAATTAACGAATTATTAGGTTTTGATTTATTATGTTTTTAAATTTCAAATTTCGTGTTTATTATTTTAGCGTTTTTTGATAAAAACTTTCGCAAGATACAATTTATTCTTTTTTAATTTCAGACTTCGATTCAACTAATTTTACCGAAATATAAAAAAGTTTTAATT
>CAZMDE010000362.1:0-3086 GCA_964564355.1 uncultured Bacteroidales bacterium
CAGCTGTTAAATTCATAAGCGTTACAGCAGTATCTTTGGTAGTAACAACTGAATATGGAGTAAAAGCAGTGCTGGTAGTATACCAAATAATGTATGAGCAGGCATTCGGAACTTTATTCCATGTAAGAACAGCACTTTTCTGAGTGATGTTAAGAGAAGCAGGATGTAATGGAGGTTTACATGTCTGAGCAGCAGGAGTAGTAAAGTTAGATGTCCGGCTAAAATCACTCATTAAACCATTACCACAATAGGTTTTTACTTTCCATTCGTAGAATGTATTAGGAGTCAAACCAGTAATTATTGCAGAGTTTGTTGTAACCGTTACTGTAAAATGACTATTAATAGTTATGCTGTTCCAGTATTCAACTATATATGCAAAACCACTGCTTATTGCATCCCATGATAAAACTACTGAAGTAGGGGTTAGATTGGTATATTTAAGATTGATTGGAACCGGACAGGTTGCTGTAGAAAGCGTTTTAAATGTCTGTACAGGACCAAAATCACTCAAAGATCTTGCTCCTGTTACAGGATCACAGCATACAGTCTGCACTTTCCACTGATATTCTGAATTTGGCTTTAAGCTGTCAATAAGCAGCTTTAAATTCTTGGTTTCTTTCTTATAAATAATTGTAAGATTATTATTTGGCCAGTAATAAATAATATAACCGCAGGCGTTTGTAACAGCGCTCCATATAAGATATGCTGAAGTCTGTGATATTTCAGTTGATTTAAATTCCCTTGGAGGAACACAAGTATTTTCTGCAGGTAATGTAGTGAAAGTTTGAGAAACATATTCAGAGATACTTCCTGAACAACAAACGGTCTTTACTATCCAGGTATAATTAGTTGATGGCTTTAAGTTAAGAATAGTAACAGAAGTGTCTTTTGTTTCATAAACAGTTCCATTTAGAGGAGTGATGTAATACATGTAGCCGCAGGCGCCTTCAACTTTGCTCCAGGTTAAAGTAGCTGAGGTTTGGGTAATTTTTAATGTATTTGCTTTAGCAGGAGCATTGCAGGCAGGAGCTGTCAGAGTTGTGAATAACTGATAATGGCTCCATGCACTTGTTCCTGTTTGATTACAGCAAACTGTCAGTACATTCCAGTGATAGTAAGTACCCGGCTTTAAGCCTGTGATATTAAAAATAGTGTCCTGAGTGCTTTTAAATACTGTATCTTTTGTGCCATAAACATAGTATTTAATATAATAAGAACAGCCATCAGCAATTTTATTCCATTTGATAGTAACACTTGTAGAGGTTAAATTACTATTAGCAAATATAGTAGGAGCTGTGCATGTATGCGGTGGATTTAGGGGGAGTGTTTTAAAAGCTCCTAAAGTGCTGAATTCACTGCTTCCGGTATTGTTGCAGCATATTGTCTTCACTTTCCAGACATAGTAAGTATTAGCAGATAAGCTATCAATGGAAACAGCAGTATCTCTTGTGGTAACTATTCTATAAGGAGTAAATGCAGTGCTGGTAGAATACCAGACAATATATGAACATGCATTAGGAACTTTATTCCAGGTTAATGTAGCGCTTTTATTAGTAATTTTTAAAGCAGCAGGTTTTAAAGGAGGTTTACATAGCTGGTCGCCAAAAGTTGTGAAATGTGATACAGCGCTGAAGTCGCTTAATATTCCATTTCCGCATTTAGTTTTAACTTTCCATTCATAAGCTGTATTAGGAGTTAAGCCGGTAATTGTAATTGAATTTGTTTGTGAGTTTGCAGTAGAATGATTATTAGCAGTAGAGCTGTTCCAGTATTCAATCATGTATAAATTTACTCCGCTGACAGCATTCCATGACAAAGTTACTGAGGTAGCTGATAAGTTTGTAACTTTCAGATTTAAAGGAACTGCGCAGTTTTTAGCCAGAGTTGTGAAAGTTTGTAAAGCCCCGAATTCGCTGTAAGATGTTATTTGTCCGTTTGTGCAGCAAAGTGTTTTTACCTTCCATGTGTAGGCAGTTCCCGGTGTTAAAGAGTCAAGCTTATAGGTTATATTGGGAGTAATGAGAACTTTGCTTGCTGTGGTATTATTTGTAGGATAATATACAATATAGTATTTGCATGCGCCGGTAACTGCGGTCCATGATATTTGAGCGCTGGTTTGCGTGATCGCGGTAGTAGTAAAACTTCCTGCAGCAGGAGTATAGCAAGCTGTTAAAGTAGTAAATATCTGGTCTTTGCTCCAGGGGCTTGGTATTGAAGAATTGCAGCAAACTGTCTGCACTCTCCAGTGGTAATATGTTGCGGGTTTTAATCCCGATATATTTAATACAGTATCTTTAGTATTTTTAACAAGAGTGTCTTTAGTTCCGTAGTAGAATAATTTTACGTTGTATGAGCACGCTCCCGCAACCTTGCTCCATTTGACAGCCACACCGGTAGTTCCTATTTCAATATTTACAAGCGAGGCAGGAGGTGCGCAAGAAGTTTCTGGCTTGAGAGTGGTAAAGCTCAGGTACTGGCTGTATTCACCCGCAGTGCAGGTGGTAGTTCCAGAAGCAGGGCAGTAGGATTGAACTTTGGCATAATATAAAGCACCTGAGGTAAGTTTTGTCAGATTTGCAACTGTATCTTTTGTCTGCAACTGCAAAGTAGAATTAGCGGTATTGTAAAAAACAATATAATAGCACGCATTCGCTATCTTATTCCACTTAATTATAGCAGAGGTTTGAGTAATGTCGGTGACTTTTACACCTGTTGGTCCAGGACATGGAACCTGTGATTTAACTGTTAAACTTGCAAATAATAAAGTAAAACCTAATGAAATGAGTTTTAATTGTTTCATTGTGTATTCCTCCAGATTAGTTTAAAAATAAAAACAATTTAATATATTTCCTTTCAGTTCAGCAAGGCAAATTTGTTTTCGTTGCAAATATAATGTATTTTTTTAGGATTTCAAAGGGGGTTTTCAAAAACTTATCAAATATTAGAATTTTAATGTTAATAAATAATACCTTATTAATAGACAATAATCTTGCCAAAATGGTTGCATAGAATAAAAAATAAAGTTGGGAGGTGGGGGATTGGTTCAGTAGTTCATTAGTAAATTAGTAAGTTAGTAAATTAGGAAT
>CAZMDE010000363.1:0-1341 GCA_964564355.1 uncultured Bacteroidales bacterium
AAAAAGTTTATTAATTTTTAATAAAATTGCTATGAATAATCAAATTATTAAAGCGTTTGCTTTAACCCTGCTTCTTGCCGGGATTATAAGCTTTAATGCTTCGGCACAGTTTACTGTAAGTGGCTCTTCAGGGGCTAATGGTAATTATACCTCTCTTACTAATGCCGGGGGAGCATTTGCAGCTATTAATGCTGCAAATCAGAAAGGAATGAATATTTTAATTTTAGTAACTGCAAGTTCCACAAGCGAGGCAGGCACAAATGCCTTAACAGGTGCCGGAGGCATGTGGACAACGCTACGCATTGTGCCCACAGGCGGAGCATGGACTATCAGCGGAAGCAAGACGGGTTTTGCCGCTAATGCAGGTGCTATAATTCTTTTTAGCGCAGCTACTGATGTTACCATTGACGGTATCAACAGCAATGGGAATACTTTAACCATTGCCAATACTTATTCAACTTTTCAAAGCATGAGCTCCGGACCTTGCGCTATCCGCTTCACCTCCGCCGCTCAAAGAATTACTATCACCAATTGCAATCTGCAGAGTTCAGCTAATTTCCAGAATGCTGCCTATGAAGGTGGAACTGTTGTATTCAGCGGTGCTGGTGCAGCAAGTAATCCTATTACCATTTCCAACTGTAATATAGGTCCTTATGGCTCTAATTTGCCTGTTGTTGCTATCAATTCTTATACTAAGGTTAATACTAATATAATAATAAAAAACAATAATATTTTCGATTATTATTGTACTGCAAGTTTTGGCGCAAGCTATGGTATAGGTCTTATAGGTGCTTCCAGTACAAGCTGGACTATTGATAATAATAGATTCTATCAAACTGCTGCAAGGACCGGCATTTTCTGGTCTAATAATCATATCCCTATATATGTAGCTGCTACTTTAACAGCATGTACAATAACTAACAATATTATAGGCTATGCTACTGCTACGCAGACCGGCACTTATTCGATTGCAGGCGATGGAAGTGCAACAGCAACAGGCAAATTTATAGGGATATCTGTATCCGGAACAGGCACAACCAACATAAACAACAATACTATACAAAATATAAGCGTTTCAAACGTTCAGTCAAGCGGAACAACAGCTTCCTCGCCTTTCACCGGAATTATGTTAGGAAGTACAGCTACTTATACTACAAACAATAACATCATCGGCAGTCAGACTGCTACAGGTAACCTAACTTTTTCAAAAGTAACTAATACAACTGCTACAGATATTTATGGTATTGCAAAAGAGGGTGGAAACGGCACAAGCTGGACAGCTAAAGGCAACCAGATAGGCGGCATTACTATGACCTATCCTTCTGCTACAAACGGGGCATT
>CAZMDE010000363.1:1351-3083 GCA_964564355.1 uncultured Bacteroidales bacterium
TTTATGGATTAAAATGTAGGTTAGCAGCAGCAGGTGGCAGCTTCACTGGCACATCAAACATTATCGGAGGTACAGCTGCTAACTCAATTCAAATTACCAATTCAAGCTCAGGGTCATGCAGGCTGGTTGGCATTATGAGCGAAAATTCATCAAACAACGGGGGAACTGCAAATAACCTCCAGGGCAATACTATCAGGAATTTCACGCTCCCATCCGGTGTTCAACCAACCGGTAACGGAACAGCTGGCAACCTGGCAGGTATTATTGTAAATAACACCGGTATTCAAACAATAAAATACAATACCATTTATAATTTACATAGTGCCTGTACATCAAATTTTAACACCTGGTCTCTCTATGGCATACATGCAGGTATAGGGGGCACAGGCGGAAGTGTGATAGACGGTAATTATATTTACAAAATAACATCTGCCAATTTAACTAGTGGCGGCCCTATTATATCAGGTATATATATAGCTGCTACCGGCTCTCCCACAGGAACTAATACTTTCAGCAATAACATGATATCTTTTTCAGACGCACAGGCTACCAAGGTCATAGTTATAGGAATAAATAATGCCATAGTGGATATTGCTGCAACGATTAATATTTTTCATAACAGTGTTTATATAGGCGGCAGCACATCAGGTGGTGTTAATACATCACCCGTTACTTCCGCTGCATATTACAGCACTATGAATGGGGCAACGGCAGGAGGGCTGGAAAAAATCCAGAATAATATTTTCCAAAATCAACGAAGCGGAGGAACCAGTGCTGTTCATACAATCATAAATATTGCAGCTAATGTTTCGCGCACAACTTTAAATAACAACATTTATTATAATTCTGCTGGTTTTAATGCCAGGGTAGCTACAACTGCGCAAACAACGTTTGCAAACTGGAAAACAGCAGTTAATGCCACTACTGGTGCAGACGCTTCTTCAACCGAAGGTGCCCCAACCTTCAAAGCACCAACAGCCACACCTCCTGATTTGCATATAACTTACAATGCCACTTCATGGATAGGTAATACACCAGCAGGAGCTGACCTTAGTTCAACAGTTTCTACTGACTTTGACAGATTGACACGTTCCGGCTTCACAGCACACGATATTGGGGCAGCCGTATGGATTGTCGGTGCTTCTCCTGATGCTACTGACCCAACAATAACATACACTCCATTGGGGAATCAGACCTGTGGAACACAGCCAATCACACTTACAGTTGGTACAATATCCGATGCCGGCAGCGGTATAGAAATTTCCGGACTTGCAGCACCAATAATGTATTATAAGATCAATTCAGGCTCGTATAATGCAGTACCTTTAGAATGGACGTCGGGCAATGCCTTTAAAGTTACCTTCCCTGCAGTACCTGCTTTTGTTTCAGGCGATGTTATATCTTACTATATTATGGCGCAGGATGGTTCGTGGCTGACTTCCAATATTCAGATAGGACCGGATCAAACAGGCGCAGTAGGGTTTACAGTAAACCCACCTGCAGTGTCAACACCACCAACCACACCAAGCTCTTTTACAATCACAGGACCAACAGTAACAGCCGGCGGACCTGACAGCCAGGCTTCTGGACCAGCACCTACTCCAATAACTTTGAGCGGTTCAAGCGTTTCTTCCGGAAATGCGAAGTGGACTATTTTATCATTAACACCATCTAACAGCGGTGTAAATGGCACACTAAGCAGTTGGGCTGAAACAGCTACTCCTGCAACAGT
>CAZMDE010000364.1:0-3075 GCA_964564355.1 uncultured Bacteroidales bacterium
TCCGCTTACCGTAATTTTACTGCCTGAAGCCAAAGTTAGTGTTTTACCAGCATTTATAGTAAGATTGGTTCCGCTGCCAACTATGGTTATTCCTGGATTTGATCCTGAAACATGATTACTATTATCGAAAATAATGTTTTTGTCAATCGTTAAGGTGCCTGTTGTAAGGGTGATGGTTTGGCTATTTAAACTATTAGCAAAGGTAATAGTACCACCATCCGACAGAATTTCTATTCCATATCTCAGCGATCCTACACCATTATTTTGAGTATTAATAACATTATAAAGAATTGTATTGCTAATATTTAAACTTCCATTTATAAATGAAATATTATAATTAGAAGACGTTAATCCACTCGGAATAATTTGATAAAAACCAACTGCAGTTGCAGTAATAGCTGAACCATTATATATAAGTGAACCTCCTAAAACAGAAGCATTTTCACCTGATGCAAATCCATTATAACTGACTGTATAACCTCCACTATAAGAGAAACTATTATAGTTATGCAACTTGTTATCTGCAGTTATACTTAATGCCTTTTGTGAAATATTACCAGTAAGGGCAGGCTGTGCTGACAATGTATAATTAGCAGAATTTGTTCCTGAAATTGTCATTGAAGTTGTAACCGTTTTTCCACTACCAACATTTTTATCAGAGAATACGCCTGAATTGCTATTATTTAATATTACGACATCTGGACTAATTACACCCGACAAAGTTGCTCCATTAATTGTAGCTGAAGTGTTGCCATCATATGTTTTAGTAACAACAGAAGCATTTATAACTGTTAATGCTTTTTGAATAATCTGCCCACTTAAAGTTGGTTGAGTTAAACTATAATTTAAAGCTTTAGCACCTGTAATTGTCATTGGAGCTGTGCTTACAGCATGAGTTCCTACCAAAGACGAAGCAAAAGTTCCTGTTGTGTTATTAGCTAAAACAACATCTGAAATATCTGCCGATATTACACCATTTAATTGAGATCCGGTAATTACTGCGTTTGTATTTCCATCATAAGTTTTGGTTGTTACAACAGCATTGATAACGGTTAAAGATTTTGCAGTAATCTCTCCATTAAGTATTGGTAATGTTAAACTATAATTTGAAGCCTTTAAACCTGTAATTGTCATTGATGTTGTATTTACAGCATGAATTCCTACTGAACGTAATGCAAAAGTTCCTGTTGTGTTATTAGCTAAAACAACATCTGAAATATCTGCCGACAATACACCATCTAATTGAGATCCAGTAATTACTGCATTTGTATTTCCATCGTAAGTTTTTGTTGTTACTACAGCATTGATAACGGTTAATTCTTTTTGATTTACTGTAACAGAATAATCAGCTGAAATTGCTTCTGTACAAACACCATTGGATACAACAGCCTGATAATACCAAACACCAGATGAAGATGGAGTTTCAGAGTAAGTATCAACGATATTGTTAATATCAGTCCAACTTCCGGAATTTAATTTTTTCTGCCATTTAATTACAGCTCCGGTGTGTCCGCTTAATGTCAATACCCCTGTAGATGAACCATAAGTAATAGAAGAATTTATGCCTGTAACACTTCCTCCAAATGAAGTTTGATCCACATTAATTGTAACAGATGCACAAGAAGCACTGAATTGTGAGTTATCAAAATTTTTCGCATAATAAGTAGTGGTTACAGCAGGGCTAACGGTTATCGTATTTCCTGTAGATGGAATTGTTGCAGTTCCACCGCAACTTCCTGTGTACCAATAAACAGTACCAACAACTCCATTAGCAGTTAAATCAACTGATGAGCCATTACAAATTGTGGTACTAACTGGTGTAATTGAAGTTGGATTTGAAGGTAATGTATAGAAAGTTATTTCATTACCATAAGAAGTTCCAACTGAATTTGTTGCATAAGCTCTTACATAATACATTGTATTGCTGTTCAATCCAGTAATTGCTGATGTAAATGAATTGCTTGTTCCGTCAGTTGTGTGTGAATCTGTAATAGTCGGACCAGATGCTGTACTCCAGCAAACTCCTGTCGCAGTTAAAGCTGTGCCACCATTATCTGAAACGGCTCCACCGCTGTATGCTCCTGAATTACCGATATTATTGATTGAAGTTGTCGTTAACGTTGGATAATCCAAAGTATTTAAAGTGATAGTATTTGAACTTCCACTTATTCCTCCTGCATTATATGCCCTGATTCTATAATAATAATCTGTGTTATTTGTTAAACCATTAATTCCATATGTAAGCACATTACTCACATCAATATTACTATATGAAGGTAATATATTTGTAAAGTCATTATCAGTTGCAACATCCAGACGGTAACCCATGGCTCCGGTTGAAGCATTCCAGTTAGCTGTAAAAGAATTCGCAGCTACTAAAGTAGCAGCTGTTGCTGTTGGTGCCATTGGTGCTGTTAATGTGGCAATTGTACCTGAATTACTACTTGTACTTGTAGCACTATACGCTCTTACCCTATAGTGATAATTGGTATTGGCTGATAAACCACTAACCAACTGTGAAGTTGAGTTTACTGTTAAATCACTATAACCATTTACAAAAGAAGGTGTTGAAACATTAAAAGTATGTGAACCCAAATTTGAAACATCGTCAATATTAGATTGTACCCATTCTGTTGACAATGTTGGGAATCCGGAAGATGGATTTACTGTAACTCCTCCTGTAACTGTGGCTTTTCTAACAAGTGTTTTATCAAGTGTTGAAAAAGAACCACTTGTCCAGGCTGATAAATGACCTTCTCCTATTCTGCCGAAAATAACAACATAAGAACTTGTTGAAATTTTATAAAGAGCAATCGCATCATTTCCGTTGTAATTTACAGCGCCATTTGTAGTAGATGTCCCACCATACAAAGTTGCTGATGTGTTTTTATAAACAATAGTTGAATTATTATTCAACGTACCAGATAAAATTACATCATTAGTTGGTGTTGAAGCTCCATTGGCAAACAGTCGTAATTTATAATTACTTAAATCAACATTTGATCCTGTTCCATTATAAATTTCAATATATTTATTACTACCAGAGCCTTCTAAATATTCTGAAATAAATAAATC
>CAZMDE010000365.1:0-3061 GCA_964564355.1 uncultured Bacteroidales bacterium
ACTTATTCTTATTAATCTAACAAAACAACGTATTTATAACAATCATTAATTCAATCATCAATATAAATCTGATTCTTTTCATAAGAATAATATTAACTACATGCAAATATACTTAATTATTCAATTATTTAATGAAACATTTAACCTGATCATTGAATAGAGATTATATCGAATAAGGTTTTTATATGATTTCCTAATTTTTTCTCTGAGATTCTCTGTGAAACTCTGTGTAATAATTTTTTTTAAAAGAAACTATTTTTTATTCAGTATAATCTCTAATATAAACATCAACCCATAATAGGACTATCAAGCCACTATCTTTGGTCCTTATAGCTTGTATCTTAGTACCATATCTGGATATGTGACGAATGTGTCTCGGATATGCTTCGGATATGCCTCGGATGTGCTCTAATAAAGAATTGATTTTGAATACATTGAAAATGCATTTTTTTGGCTGGAAATTCTGCTGATTTTCTGAACTCCCCGGTATTCAATGATTATATTATCAATGTAAGTATTCATATTATAAAATATGTACAAATATTGTGCCAAATTTATTTTCAACTTTCAAAATGCAAATATAATACAAAAATCCTCTCATGTCAAGTGTTTTAACATTATTTTATCAACAATTCCTAAGTATCTTAGATATTGTTTATTATGTTTAATTAACAGTTGTATATTCATTTAAAATATGTATCTTTGCAGTCATATAATGTCCTGATTACCTACTTAAACTGATAAATGAATTTTCTAACTCATTTTATTAATGATGTAAAAAAAGGCGAACACAAGCAGCGGCGCAATGCACTTGGCTTATTCAAATATCTTGGTCCGGGATTGCTTGTGACAGTTGGATTTATTGACCCTGGTAACTGGGCTTCTAATCTTGCTGCTGGCTCTGAATTCGGATACTCTCTGCTATGGATTGTTACACTGTCAACTGTTATGCTGATTGTGCTACAACATAATTCGGCACACTTAGGTATTGTTTCCGGCTTATGCCTGGCAGAGGCTGCAAATAAATTTCTGCACAAAAGTGCTTCCCGCTTCATCCTCTCAACTGCTATGATTGCTTCTGTTTCTACTTCACTCGCAGAGATTCTCGGATCTGCCATAGCTCTGAATATGCTTTTCAAAATTCCATTAATTATCGGAGCAATTATTACAACAATTTTTGTCAGTATTTTAATTTTAACTAATTCATATAAATTAATTGAAAGATGGGTAATAGCATTTGTATCCATAATCGGATTATCTTTTATATACGAGCTTTATCTTGTTGATTTAAGCTGGACTCAAACTGCTGTAGGATTAGTAAAGCCAAATATTCCGCACGGCTCAATGTTAATTATAATGAGTGTTTTGGGTGCTGTCGTTATGCCTCATAATCTTTTCCTTCATTCCGAAATAATACAAAGCCGTCAATGGAATCTTAAGGATGAGAGAATAATTAAAAAGCAACTCAGATTTGAATATGCTGATACAATTATTTCAATGATAATTGGATGGGCTATTAACTGCTCGATGATATTGCTTGCAGCAGCAACTTTCTTTCAAAATCATATTAAAGTTGGCGAACTGCAGCAGGCGCAAAACCTTCTTAAACCTCTTGTCGGAGAAAATTCCTCAATAGTTTTTGCTATAGCTCTGCTTTGCGCAGGATTTGCTTCTTCTGTAACATCAGGCATTGCAGGAGGGACTATTTTTGCCGGACTTATTGGGGAGGAATATAATATTAAAGATAATCATACCCGATTGGGTATTATTATTTCACTTTTTGCTGCTTTAATAATAATATTCTTATTAAAAGATCCTTATCAGTCTTTATTAATTTCCCAGATGCTGCTGAGCATTCAGCTGCCTTTTACAATCTTTTTGCTTATATATTTAACCTCTTCAAAAAAAATCATGGGTAAATATATGAATAACTTATGGCAGAAAATTGTCCTTATCACAATAGGTGCTGTCGTCATTTATTTCAACATCCGTCTCCTAATTAGTTTTTTACTTAATTAGCTCCTTTGTCCCTACTCTCTACTATTTAAAGAATTCTTCAGTAAAATTTACAAGGTATGTCTTATTTGTAGCTCTTGTCAGTGCAGTATATAACCACCGCAGATATTCGATATTCAGCATATCTTTTGTGAGATACCCTTTTGTAATAAACACAGTATTCCACTGCCCTCCCTGTGTTTTGTGGCATGTCAGTGAATAAGCAAACTTAACCTGCAATGCATTCAGATAGGGATTATTCTTCACCTGCTTATACTTATCTCTTTTCAAAGGCACATAAGCAAGGTCTTTCATTATCTCATTGAAAAGCTTTTTCTCCTCTGTAAATGTAAGCGATGGGGTTTCGGAAGCTATAGTATCAAGCATTATTTTCACGTCAATATCTTTTTCTTCGGGATAATCAACCAGCCTTATAGTTACATCGGCAAACCTCATATCATACATATCCTCAATTCTTTTCACATTCTGTATCTCAACAATATCGCCATTAGCAATAAATCCTGCTTCCGATTCTTTTGTTATCCAGAAATAGTTGTTCTTTACTACCATCATGTAATCGCCTGTCTGTATCTCGCTTTCTCTGAATAAAATTCGTTTGCGTATCTCTGCATTAAAATTATTTGCCATCTTATTTGAACGGCAAATCACTATTGAATTGTCCACTCCATGTTTGCTGTATGAATCGCTTAATGCATCCTCAAGCTCCAATCCTGTGATAGAAACAATATCCTTAAAATCCTTTATATTAAAAAAAGGTGGAGTGATTTTTTTATTTTTTATGTGTTGCCTTAGATAAGTTGCATTTGTGAGTATTCCCGATTCTTTAACTTGTCTAACTACTTCTGTAAGCTCATAGCTCTGAATTTTATGGCTAAAGCTGCTTTTCAGATAATCCAGATTAAGCGCAGGGCTAATATCTAAACTCACAGGAGGCAATTGAGCAGTATCACCTATGAGAATAGACCTGCAATTTTCTCCTTCATAAATATATTCAAAAAGGTCATCAAGTAGAGCGAGAGAGAGGCCGCCGGGACGGGACGGGCAG
>CAZMDE010000366.1:0-3061 GCA_964564355.1 uncultured Bacteroidales bacterium
ATGAAGATCCCATTTTCATTCGTATTATCATAAATGACTTGTATCGTTCAGGAATAGATAAAATGAAAATTAAATATCATTCTCCACAGCAATTATCAATTATTGATGAAACTGTTAATAATTATTTACTTGGATTTGAAATAACTGAAAAAGATAAAACTTCAGTATGTATTGAGAACATTACTCTTCCAGAAGATGAGAAGCAAGGAATTTTACTTAGAAGAATATTCTTTATTATTGATGATATGTTTGAATTAATCAAAAAGAGAATTGAAACAGGTCAAGTAATAGACGATAAAGAAATAACTGAATATAAAAGGAAAATAGGGCAATACGACAATTTTTCTAGAAGAAATATTTCAAAAAAGAAATTTTATCAAGAAAGCAGTTCTTTTTATTGGATGCTATATGGTCAATTGTATTTAATTTCTCATAGTTTATTTCATTTATACGAAATATTAAAGAAAAATCCAAAGTATATCCCCCGAAAAAAAGTTGTAGAAACATTTTGTCAGTTAAACAAATTTTATGCCTCAGTAACTGCTAGTTTTTTTAAAAGTGATCTTGCAACATTAAAAAAACTTAATGTGTCGATGAATAGCTTTTTGTATGATGAAATTTATAGTTTAATTGAGACATCTAAAGGCGTAGAAAGTCTTGTCGTATACTATTTAGCGGAATTAAGTAGATTATTATATAAAATGAATCATCCAATACTTGGAATTTTATTGAAATGATCGTTGTCTTGGCAATATAATTTGTATTAATTTAGTTATTGATCGTATTATTATTAGTGTTAGTATTATTGTTAGCAGTATTCTTATTTCATTGACTTCAATCTAAGACTATTTTTATTTTTTTGATTGTTCCCATAATAAATTGAAGTAATTTTTATAAGATTCTGCAAGGTTTTTATCTTTAATTAATGTCGCTATTGGCTTATCAGTCCAAACTATTATTGCAACCTTATCTCCGTATACCATAGTCTCCGATAACACATCGAATTGCTTTGGTAAAAATCTAATAATTGTTTTTTTATCGGATATTTTCTTACTCCATTCTCTTATTTCTTCATTAAAAATCATTTTTACATTAATGCCTTCTTCTTTTCTTTTAAGATTATAATTCTGCCAAAAAACATCCCCCATAATATCAATAGATGCTTTTGGTGCACCAAATACAAGGTAATCTCTTCCTTCTTTTAGAGTATCATTTAAAATAAATTTCAGTCCTTTCACTCCTCGAAAAATACTCGCTTCCTGCTTATTTTTGTCTTTATGAATTAATTTCTCAATATCTTTTTTTAAAATTTCCCCGAGTTTTTTCTTTTCATCCAAAGATTCTTGTTCTTTTTCCAGCATTTGCATTATTGTTTCTGGAGAGTTTGGTTGAAATATCTTTTTCTTACCTTCAGATATGAAGGAGATTAATCCTTTATCTGCAAGTTTATCTAGATTGTCATATATGATGTTTCTATGAAATTCAGTCTCTTTAATGAGAATTCCTGCAGGAGATGGCCCGAGTTTAATAAGTGTGGAATATACTTTAGCTTCATTTTTATTTAATCCAAGTTTTTCTAATGTTGCTGTGTCCACAATTATTAGTGTTCATAATTACTATATAAATATTGTCATCACACTTTATGACAACATAAATTAATATAGTCTATCCGTTACCACTCTTACATGAAGTTAATGAGTGCTAAAAAATTCGCGGAGTATGATTTTAGTGAAGCTAATCAGATTTATCCTGTTATTTTTGAAATGCTTGAGAATATTCAAAATAAAAGTATTGCAGATTATGGTTGTGGAGAAGGAATACTGCTTGAACAATTAATTAAGCAAGGTGCGAATGTTTACGGTTACGATATTTCTCCTGAGATGATCAGAAAGTCGAGATCAAGGCTTAAGGATTCTGCAGTTTTAGATGTAATTGAAAGTGGAAAAATTCCCTTAAAAGATAATTCGTTAGATGCAATAGTGAGCAATTTAGTATTTATGATGTGCCCTACTAAAAACACGCTAAATCAAATCTTTCATGAATCAAAAAGGGTTCTTAAGAAAAATGGAATTTTAGTTTACACTATAACGCATCCCGCGTTTAATGATAGAGTTTTTACTACATATAGAAATATTTTCAAAAACCCAAGAGATTATTTCAACGAAGAAGAATCCTATCAATTTGTTTTAAAAAAATCAAACGGAACTGAAATAACAGATCCTTCTTTCAAAGACCATCATTATACTTTATCAACATACCTAAATTCATGCATAAATGCTGGTCTATCCTTATTACAAATAAAAGAAATTCAAATGAAAAATAATTCCGTATCTCCATATGTGGTAATAAAATGTATTAAAATTTAAATAATCTAGCATGCTATTAAATCTAAAATGATTATAGCCTCGCTCAGATTCGAACTGAGGTCACCGGATCCAGAGTCCGATATGATTGGCCACTACACTACGAGGCTGTATGGTTATATTGTGAAATAGAAGTTCTATTTATATAATTAATGAGATAAGATTTAAAGATATTTAGAATCAGAGGCTGGTGAATTTTGTGGAGGTTGCGTTGGTAATTCTCCAGCATGCATAAAAAAGCAATGACTTAGTGCAGGTGAATTATAATGTTCTAAAAATAAATCTGTTTTAACTCTAGTTCCTGGTTCAGTTGTTTGATAAACTTTCCATCCTTCTTTTTATGTCCATCTATTATATCTTCAGGTAATTTTTTCAAAATTTTACTTTCTGCAGTTGCGAAATTTCCTTTTCCTTTTTCTTGCAAATATTCTACTGCTTTAATCCAGTAATCAGCAGAAACTGTTGACGGTGTTACTAAAGTGAGAATCGGACAACTTGCTTCAGCAGATCTGTCTGCCCAAGTATCGGTAATAATTATTGATCGATTATTTTTTATTCTTAATCTGTCACAAATATCTGTGTATAGTTTTCCCGCGACTCTTTTATATCGTTTATCTGTTGGGTGCATAATTCCAGGAATTGAATAAATAGCATCGACGTTTGCAAGTATTTTTTTATATTTATTCACCTTTTTCATT
>CAZMDE010000367.1:0-3056 GCA_964564355.1 uncultured Bacteroidales bacterium
TTAAGAAAGTGCCTGGTTAATCTTTGATGATTCTTCAATCACTTTTTGGTATTCTTCAGGTGTAAGGTCATTATAAAAGTAATTAACCGGATTAACGTTTCTATTGTTTTTTAAAACCTCGTAATGCACATGAGGACCAATCGACAGTCCGGTATTACCTATATAACCTATCACTGCTCCTCTTTTAACCTTCTGTCCCGGTCTAACCTTTAGCTTGCTCATATGTCCGTAAATTGTTTTATAGCCATACCCATGATCAATGATGCAGGTTATACCCATTCCACTTACTTTAAAATCATTTTTTATAACAGTGCCATCTCCGGTTGCATATATAGGTGTGCCTATACGGGCTGTTATGTCAATTCCCTCATGCATTCGCATCACTTTGTAAATAGGATGAATTCTGTAGCCAAAACCTGAAGCAATATGTCCTTTGTTTTTTGAAACAGGAATTATTGCTGGCATATTAGAAAGCATTTCCTTTTTGTTCTTCGCAAGATTGAAAATTTCATCAAATGACTTAGACTGAACATATAATTCCTTGCTCAACCTGTCGAGCTTCTTGGTTGTACCTGTAATTATTTCGGAATTGTTGTAACCCTCAAGCTTAGAATAGCGTTCAGCGCCACCATAACCTGCCTTACGGATAGCATTGGGAATAGGGTCGCTTTCAAATATTACCCTGTAAATATTATCATCTCTGACCTCCATGTCCTTAAGGACTGCTGAAACCTTATCTAATCTTTCATTTAATATCTCATACTGTAGTTTATATTGTTCTATTTCTCTCTTTAGCATCTTTTCTTTGGGAGAGTTAATAGTGCTGAAGGCTATAACAGTTACTACTGCAGAGAAAACAAGTACAGAAACAAAAAAAGAAAAAGCTTTTAAGAATTTCTGCTTAAATGAAGGACTTACTTTATAAAATTTAAGATGTAAAGGGTCAAAATGATATTTTGTTCTCTTTCCCAAGATTTAACTGTAAAATTTAGTTTTAGATTTGTTTAATAGATTGCAAAAATAATAAAATAAATTAATTTTCAAATAAACTGTGTAATTTATATTTTATTATAATAGAAAAATTATATTTTTGTCATGATTCAATATTATAAATACTTATTAAAATTTAATCCTATGAAAAAGATATTGGTATTATTATTAATTCTTCATTGTTCATTGCTCATTGTTAAATCACAGTCTCCGCAATCCTTCAAATATCAGGCAGTAGCAAGAGACCTTTCGGGAAACATTATTGCTGATAAAACAATATCAGCCCGAATAAGTATTTCGCAGGGAAGTGAAAGTGGAACAAATGTATATAGCGAAACATTTACCCCTACAACAAACCAGTTTGGACTTTTTAATTTAAATATTGGCACAGGAACATTCGTTTCAGGCAATTTCTCAACCATAAGCTGGGGTACCAATAAATATTATATCAAAATAGAAATAGATAAGAATGGTGGAAGCAGCTATATTTTAATGGGAATATCGCAGTTATTGTCAGTTCCTTATGCACTTTATGCTGAAAAATCAGGAACTGCTGGACCAACTGGTGCAACTGGTATTTCCGGCACAAAAGGTGCAACTGGAATTACAGGTCCTACTGGTGTAAGCGGAACTAATGGAATAAATGGTATTACAGGTGCAACAGGAATTATAGGACCAACAGGAGCTGATGGCTCAAAGAATGCTTGGGGAATAACAGGAAATACAGGCATGAATGAATCTGTTAATTTTATTGGTACTTCAGATAATCATGGTTTGATTTTTAAGGTTAATAATCAAAAGTCAGGAATGATTAGTGTGAGTCAATACAACACTTCATTTGGAAATACGTCTCTATTTACCAATACGATTGGTGTGAGCAATACTGCTTTTGGCTACCAAACATTGTATTTTAATTTGGATGGAAGCTATAATTCAGCATTTGGAAGCAGTTCTCTTATTCATAATACTTCAGGTAAAGGCAATTGTGCTCTGGGTAATGCAGCATTATTTTATAATAATTCAGGACATTCTAATGTGGGAATAGGGTATTATGCATTATTTAATAATATGTCAAGAAGCAATCTGGTTGCAATAGGTGATTCAGCATTATATAATAATGGTATCGGAGCTACATTAGCTACCGATGGTACATATAATACTGCAATAGGCTCAAAAGCTATGTTTTCAAATACTAAAGGCCGTGTAAATGTTGCAGTTGGCTCCTCAAGCATGTATTCTAATACTACAGGAATATCTAATTGTGCATTTGGCGTTGTTAATCTCTATAATAATACTACCGGAAGCAATAATACGGCATTAGGTAGTAATGCAATGTATTATAATGAATCAGGAAGTCAGAATACTGCAGTTGGTGCAGGTGCTTTAATAAAAAATACTAAGGCATCTAATAATTCTGCATTTGGTTTTTTTGCTCTATGGGGAAATACTTATGCTGAGCAAAATGTTGCTATTGGTAAGGATGCATTGACAACGCAAAGCTATTCAAATAATAATGCAATATGGCAAAGTGATAACGTTGCTGTTGGATATCGTTCAATGTATTTAACCCAGCCAACTGCTTCAACAAATGGTAATCAGAATACTGCCATAGGCTCCCAAACAATGTATAAAAACACAACAGGCGCTGGCAACACAGGAAGTGGCTTTTATGCTCTTTATGCTAATACTACCGGAAGCAATAATACTGCTAATGGATTGTATTCACTTTCAACAAATACAAGCGGGAGGGCTAACGTTGCCGTAGGTTTAAATTCGCTTGGCAGTAATGTGTCAGGAAGTTCTAATGTGGCTCTTGGAAATAATGCATTAAATAAGAAGCAATCTTGTTGCAATAGGTGATTCTGCATTATTCAATAATGGCACTAACATCACTAAAAGTTATGAGGGTGCCTTCAATACTGCAGTTGGTTCAAAAGCATTATTTTCGAATACAAATGGCGGATATCTTACTGCAATAGGTTATCAGTCTCTATATTCAAATATTTCCGGATTATCTAATACAGCTGTTGGTTCTATTGGCGGTGGATTTATCGGCTCACTTGTCT
>CAZMDE010000368.1:0-3036 GCA_964564355.1 uncultured Bacteroidales bacterium
AGATAAAAAGTGAAAATAATCCATTATCTCCTAAAAATCCTTTAAGAAAGTTTAAGAATATATGGCTGAGCCTTGAAGTGTTTAATCTGCTGGGAGCTAATAATACTATTTCTTACACCTGGGTCAAAGATGTCAATAATCAGCAATTTGCAGTCCCTAATTACTTAACTCCACGCGAAATAAACTTAAAGCTTTATTGCGATTTCTGATTGCTGATTGTAAAGTCTTGTGTCTTGATACTTTTTATTACTTTTGCCTTTTAATAAAAACTTAATCGTAAATCGTAAATCAAAATAGTGTTACAGATAAATTACATAAGGGAAAACAAAGATGATGTCCTGAGAAGGCTTGATATAAAGAATTTTGCTGCAACTGCATTAGTAAATAAAATAATTGAAATTGATATAAAACGCAGAGATACTCAGAAACAATTAGATGACAGTCTTGCAGAAGCAAATCTGATTTCAAAACAAATAGGCGAATTATACCAGAAAGGAAAAGCTGAGGAAGCAAATATATTAAAGACTAAGACTGCCACTCTAAAACAGAATTCTAAAGAGCTGGGAGACACCCTTACTGAAATTGAAAAGAACCTGAACTCATTGTTAGTCCAGCTTCCCAACCTGCCTCATTCATCAATACCAAAAGGCAAAACCGCTGAGCAAAACATTGTTGTACATGAAGAAGGCACTATACCTGTTCTGAGTAAAAATGCTGTCCCTCACTGGGACCTTGTTGCAAAATATGGCATAATAGATTTTGAAAAAGGTAATAAAATTACTGGTGCAGGGTTTCCTGTTTATATTGGCAAAGGTGCTAAGCTGCAGCGTGCTTTGATAAACTTCTTTCTTGACAGCGCTGTTAAAGCCGGATATACTGAAATTGAACCCCCTGTTCTGGTAAATGAAAGCTCTGCTTTCGGAACGGGACAGTTGCCTGATAAAGACAGCCAGATGTACAATGTGAACCTTGACGGCTTTTATCTTGTTCCAACCGCGGAGGTGCCGGTTACCAACTTATACAGAGATGAAATATTAAAACTTGAAGATTTGCCTGTTAAGAATGCTGCATATTCTCCTTGCTTCAGGCGTGAGGCTGGCTCTTATGGTAAAGACGTTAGAGGCTTGAACAGATTGCATCAGTTTGACAAGGTAGAAATAGTGCAGATACAGCTCCCTGATAAATCGTATGATACGCTTGAGGAAATGAAAGATTATGTTGCAGGATTATTGAGAAAGCTGGAGCTTCCTTTCAGAATTGTCAAGCTTTGCGGTGGTGATATGAGCTTTGCATCTGCTTTTACTTATGACATGGAAGTCTATTCTGCTGCTCAGCAAAAATGGCTTGAGGTCAGCTCTGTATCTAATTTCGAAACGTTTCAGTCTAACAGATTGAAATTGCGTTACAGAGATACTGATGGAAAGGTTAAGCTTGCTCATACTTTAAACGGAAGCGCACTGGCTTTGCCGCGTATAGTTGCCGCTCTCCTTGAAAACAATCAAAGTGATGAAGGAATTAAAATTCCTAAAGCTTTAGCAGAATATACAGGATTTGATGTAATTGACTAATCTATTTATTTTGTAATTTTAAAAATTTAATATTAGATATTATGAAAATAGCAAAATCTTTAGCAGCAACTATTTTTTTACTTACTACTTACTCCTTACTCCTTACTACTTTACCCGGATGTTATACTCCTTCTCATGAGAAAGAAATTTGGGATATTGACACTCTCCATAGATCAGTAGAAAAATCTCAGGAAATGATTGTACGCATTGATACAACTCAGATAAATGAAATGCATGAGATTTTTATTCATAATACCAACAGGCTTCACTCGGTAAATAATACTAATCTTACAACCTATGATAAAGATTTTATTCAGCAATATGAATCACTTAATGATATTTTTTTCCAGAAATATAAATTTGAATATTGGAAATATCTAAAGGAAATAAAGCATTCATTAACTCAGCTCGATAGCCTGAAAAATGATATTATCAAAGGATTAATTCCAAAAAGTACTTTTGACAGACGTTTCAGAATTATAAAAACTAAAACTGTTACTTTAAATCAGGAGGTCTTTATGTTTTCAAAATATATTAATAACTATAAAACATTATTTAACAGATTAGACCCTAAAATCATGAAAATTATTATGAGTAATAAATAATAAATTATGACCCTTATCTTCATTCAGTAATCACCTTAATGAAAACTGTAAACTGATAACCAATTACTAATAATTTATTCATGAAGCTTTTAAAATACATAATCTTCCTATCTATATTACTTTTAGGTTCTTTATATTCTTTTTCCCAGAATTTAAATGAAGGTAAAAGTGATAACCCTACAGATGATGAATTATTGGCAGCTCAATATTACCAGGACAAGGAATACGATAAGGCTGCTGTTCTCTATGAAAAATTATATAATAAAACTCCAAATCCTTTTTACTATAATAATTATCTGAACTGTCTTTTAGAGCTAAAAGCCTTTAATGTTGCAGAGAAGATAATAAAAAAAAGAATTAAGACGGAGCCTTCAACTTTGATTTATAAAGTAGATTTGGGTTATTTATTCATACGTGCCGGGCAAAAACCTAAAGCAGAGAAAGAGTTCGAATCAATTATTAAAGATTTGACAGGCGATTATCAACAAACAACAGAGCTTGCTAATAGCTTTCTTGTCAGAGATTTGACGGATTACGCTTTAAAAGCTTATGCCAGGAGCAGGAAGATTCTTAAGAATAATAATACATTCAATTTTGAGATTGCTGATATATATGAAAAAGCAGGAGATTATCAAAACATGATTGATGAATACCTTAATTTCATTGAAAATAATGAAGCTGCGCTTGAGTCTTTTGAGAACAGACTACAGATAGTATTAAATTATGACCGGGAAAACAAGAAGACAGATTTATTTAGAAGGTCATTACTTAAACGCATTCAGCAAAAACCAAATATTGCAGTATTTTCTGAACTGATGCTTTGGTTAAAAAAAAAAAAAAAAGATTTTCAGTCCGCTTTACAG
>CAZMDE010000369.1:0-1027 GCA_964564355.1 uncultured Bacteroidales bacterium
GTCCGCCTATCCCAGAAGCAAATATGACACCAGCTTTATCAAGATTAACCTTTTGGAAATCGAGACCGGAATTTTTGATTGCTTCTTCAGCAGCAACCATACCGTAAATAGTATATAAGTCATGTTTTCTGACTTCTTTACGGTCGAAAAAATCCTCGGCTTTAAAATTCTTTACTTCACAGGCAAATTGGGTCTTAAATTTGGAACAGTCAAAATGAGTAATTTTGTCTGCACCTGAAACGCCATTAAGTAAACTATCCCATAACTGAGGGATAGTATTACCTAATGGAGTTAATGCGCCAAGTCCTGTAATGACTACCCGCCTTAATTCCATCTAAATATGATTTAATGAAATTAATTATTTCTGATTATTTTCAATGTAATTGATTGCTTCTCCAACGGTGCTGATTTTTTCAGCCTGATCGTCCGGAATGGCAATATTGAATTCTTTTTCAAATTCCATAATCAGCTCCACCGTATCAAGAGAATCGGCGCCTAAATCGTTAGTAAAACTTGCCTCTGGTGTAACTTCTTTTTCATCCACACCTAGCTTATCTACTATGATTGCTTTAACTCTGTTTGCGATATCAGACATTTTTTTCTCCTTTTTTTGGTTTATAATTTAGGGTGCAAAGAAAATAATATTATCATTACCCAACAAACATTTTTATTAACAATTAATAAATCATAATCTAAATCACAGATTATAA
Organism: uncultured Bacteroidales bacterium; assembly: GCA_964564355.1. GTDB lineage: Bacteria > Bacteroidota > Bacteroidia > Bacteroidales > JAGODS01 > CAZMDE01. The sequence continues at coordinate 711 of CAZMDE010000369.1, forward strand.
ACTGATTAATAATAAAATAAATTATAAAAATATAAGATAATCACAAAAAACTACTGTATTTTTTTAATGATTTTTTTAAAATAAATGTATTTTTAAAGACTTTTTTAAATAAAATAATTGATTTTTGCAGAAGAATTTTTTAACTAATGACTAATTACTAAATACTAATGACTAATTTGGCAATTTTTGCTTCAGGAAATGGCTCTAATGCTCAAAGGATAATAGAATATTTCAAAGATAATTTATCAATAAGAATATCTTTAATATTCTCTAATAACCCTGAAGCATTTGTATTAGTTAGGGCTAAAAATAACAGC
>CAZMDE010000369.1:1037-3031 GCA_964564355.1 uncultured Bacteroidales bacterium
ATAACAGCATCCCTGCATTTGTTTTTAATAAAAGAGAACTTAATGAATCTGCTATCGTTTTAAATGAACTTAAAGAATACAAAATAGATTTCATTGTTCTGGCGGGTTTTATGATAAAAGTACCGGATAATATACTTAAAGCCTACCCGAATAAAATTATAAATATTCATCCTGCCTTATTACCAAAATACGGAGGGAAAGGTATGTACGGAATGAAAGTTCATGAGGCAGTCATAGCTTCTAAAGAAAAGGAATCAGGTATATCTATTCATTATGTTAATGAATACTATGATGAAGGGCAGATAATTTTTCAGGCTAAATGCTCACTGGAAGCTGACGAAACTCCTGATTCTCTTGCTCAGAAAATCCATTTGCTTGAACATGAGCATTACCCTAAAATCATAGAGAAAGTCATTGGTTCATTGGTTCAATAGTTCATTGGTTCATTGGGTTATTTCCTATAGCTTGCTATATACATATCTCCTTGAGATGACCCTTGCGGGATAATAAGCAGCAAAGAATCCAATTATCAGAACTATAAGGAATACAAAAACAAAATCCATCAATTGCATTTGAACCGGATATGCATTTATGATAAATGTACCTGAAGACTGAAGCTGAACAATACCATATTTAAGTTGAATAAAACAAACAACAATACCTGTAATAATTCCGCTCAACACTCCAACAAGATTAATCATTAAGCCTTCTAATAAGAAAATATTCCTTACCTGATATTTGTCCATCCCCATGCTTGCAAGCACAGCAATATCCTTCTTTTTATCAAGTATCAGCATAGTTACCGAACCAATAACATTAAAAGCAGCAATAATCAGAATGAATGATAATATCAGAAAGACAGCCCATTTTTCGGATTTCATTATTTTAAACAATGTTGCTTCCTGTTCAAATCGGTTTTTAACAGCAAACCTGCTTCCGGCAAGATTCTGAATCTTTTCTTTAACATTATCTGCAGATACATGAGGATTTAAACCTATTTCAACAGAAGTAGCTTCATCTTTATAATCAAGCATTTTACGTGCAAATGAGATTGGAACGATAACATATTTTAAATCAATTTCCTGTTGTATTGAAAAAAATCCTGAAGGATAAATCAAATCATTGTTGAATGCACTTGTGGGGTCTATCATAGCTGACTTACCTCTCTTAGGGATAAAAACTGATACGGGTTTTGTAAAATCATTTAAGTTTATTCCTAAATTATATGCAACCCCATAACCCATCACCGCAAAGCTTCTATCCACTAATTCAGACATGTATGTTCCTTTAACAATAGTTGTATCAAATCTGTTCATTATCTGATAATCCCTATCTACACCTTTTATAGATGCTATATATTGCTTAGTTCCATATTTTAAAAGAGCATTTTCTTCAACTACTTCTATATAGTAAGCCACTCCAGGTATCTTCCTGATTTTATCCTTTGGAATCTCATAATTATGAAATGTTTTACCTATGGATGCTGTTATTTGTATTTCAGGATTAAATGCGGAAAAGAGTGATGTTACAAGCTGTTGGAATCCATTAAATACTGATAAGACTATTATCAGTGACATTGTCCCAATTCCAATACCTGCAACTGAAATCCAGGATATAATATTAATAATATGATGCGATTTCTTTGAAACGAAATATCTCTTTGCTATGAAGAATGGAAGATTCAATAGATTTATCAGATTTATCAGATTTATCAGATTATCAGATTATCAGATTTAAAATTAATATATTTACTAATATACCAATGAACTAATGAACTATTTAAAAGCTTTAACAATCAGTCCTGTACCAGATTTATGATTCAAAATTACATCAAAATAATTTAACACTAAGCAAACCGGAAAAGTTATTATATAGTAAAATGGAAATATTATAAAAAACAGTTTTGATAAACCAAGCATTTGCATAGGCAGTTTCATTGACATTAACCAAGAAATATGCCCCGGGGGTCCGTATGAATATCTTGCATCAATATT
>CAZMDE010000370.1:0-3031 GCA_964564355.1 uncultured Bacteroidales bacterium
GAAGGCTTGCTGAAGCTGATATTTATATTGTTTCTGTTACTGATTCGGCTATCAGTGAGATAGCCGGTCAAATAAAGCTGAACTCAGGATTAATTGTTCATACTGCAGGGGCAGTTGGGATGGATGTTCTGAAATGTTGTTCTCCTGAATACGGTGTTTTGTATCCATTACAAACCTTTATCAGTGACAGGGATATTGACTTTTATAATATGGTTCCTTTGTGCATTGAGGGGAATAATAAAGTAAATGAAGATAAATTGTTTGAATTTGCAAGTGAGATATCAAAGCAGGTTTACAGGACAGATACAGATAAGCGCCTGCAACTGCATATTGCTGCTGTGTTTGCAAATAATTTTACAAATTATATGTATGTTATTGCTGAAGGGCTCTTGAAGGCACAAGATATTCCTTTTGATATTTTAAAGCCGATTATTGAAGAGAGTAAACGGATAATTAAAGAGAGTGAACATCCTGCGGTATTGACTGGTCCGGCTGTGAGGAATGATATGGATACTATTAAGAAACATATTGAGATGCTTGAGAAATATCCTGAACTGAAAAGGATTTATGAAATAGTAACAGAAAGTATTATTAAAAACAAAATGGAACACTGATTTAAATAGATTAATTTTTTACCATAAATGTTACAATATTACACAGAGTAACACAGATAAGGCACAGAGATTCACTGAGAAATGGAGGTGCGATTTACCAATTTAGATGTACGATATTTGATTAAACTTAGAATATTGAATAATGGAATATAAGGAATTGCTGAAGGGTATTACAACTTTTGTATTTGATTATGACGGGGTGTTTACAAATGGAAGTGTTATAATGACTTCTGATGATGAGCCTTTGAGGACAATTAATACAAAAGATACTTATGCAGTGCAGCTTGCCAAGAAACTTGGTTTTAATATTGTGATAATAACGGGTGGAAAATCAGGTAATTTAGAGATTATAATGAAAAGACTCGGTGTGACAGACATTTATATGCGGGCAAATAATAAGCATGAAACTCTGAAAGAACACCTGGAGAAGGAAGGAATAAGGCTGGAGAATGTGTTGTATATGGGTGATGATATTCCTGATTATATGGCAATGAACAAGGTTTGCTTTCCATGCTGCCCGATAGATGCTGCTGAGGAAATAAAATCCATATCCAGATATGTTTCTTCGAAAAGGGGAGGGGAGGGCTGTGTGAGGGACGTGATTGAACAGGTGATGAAAAGCCAGGGGAAATGGATGCGGGAGGAAGGGTTTACATGGTAATTTGGTAATTTGGTAATTTGGTAATTTGGTGATTTGGTGATTTGGTGATTTGGTAATTTGGTAATTTGGTAATTTGGTAATTTGGTGATTTGGTAATTTGGTGATTTGGTGATTTGGTAATTTGGTGATTTGGTAATTTGGTAATTTGGTAATTTGGTGATTTGGTAATTTGGTAATTGAGAATTGAGAGAAAATCGGGACAGGTGGAGAATGGAGAAAGAAAAAAAAATACACAGAGAAAAACAGAGAAGACACAGAGATACACAGAGAAATAAACTAATTAACTAATAATTAATTATGATAAAAGCATTGTACAGATTATTCAGGTTGCCGAATTTATTGATGATTGCTCTTACGCAATATCTTTTAAAGTTTTATATAATTGAACCGGTAATCAAAGCTAATCTTGATTCTTCCGGCAAAATAAACCTGATAAACGAAGTGGATTTTTTTCTGCTTGTTCTTTCTTCTGTTCTTATTGCAGCTGCGGGTTATATAATAAATGATTATTATGATATGGAGGCTGACAGGATAAACCGACCTGACAAAATGGTTATAGGTAATAAAATATCGGAGCGTTCTGCTAAATTATTATACTGGATATTCAATATCATTGGTGTTACTATAGGTTTCTATCTTTCTTATAAGCTGCAGATATATAAGTTTGGTCTGTTCAATCTTGTTGTTGCGATGACCTTGTGGTTGTATTCTACAAGTTTCAAGAGGCAACTGATTAGCGGAAATATAGTTATAGCAGTTCTTTCAGCTTTTGTTGTGATAATTGTCTGGCTTTTTGATTTTTTTGCATTCAGCAAGGATGCAGAAACTATTATTAATATGTTTTCATTATTAAGAGACAGAATAATGCCTTATGCTTTGTTTGCTTTTCTAATTACTTTTATACGTGAGGTTATCAAAGATATTGAGGATATGGAGGGTGACAGTAAAATGCTTTGCAGAACATTTCCTGTTGTTTATGGAATTAAGAAGACAAAAACTCTTTTGTATATTACAGTTGCAATTACAATTGCGATTATGACTTATGTGCTTTATTATATATACCTGATGAATTTTGAACTTGTATTCTGGTATTTGCTTTTAACTGTTGAACTGCCATTATTTTATGTCATTATTCAGTTATATAAAGCTGAGACAAAAGAAAATTATAGTTCATTGAGCGGTATTATGAAGATAATTATGTTTGCAGGGATACTGTCAATGCAGGCGCTTCAATTTTGAATTATGAATTATGAATTATGAATTATGAATAAACATTAGAGATTATATCGAATAAAATAATAGAATTTAAAAAAATAATTACACAGAGTTTCACAGAGAATTCACAGAGTTACACAGAGAAAAAAATTAAAAATTACATAAAAACCTTATTTGGTATAATCTTTATTAAATAAAATAAACACTAAGGCACTTAGATACACTTAGAAATAATAGATGTTATTACAGGAGAAATACAAGGATTGCAAAATAATTCTTGCATCAAAGTCGCCCAGGAGGCATGAGCTGTTTAAGAGCCTGGGGCTGGAGTTCGATATAGTTGTTAATGAAATTGAGGAGGTATATCCTGAAAATCTCAATGATGAAGAGATAGGCATCTACCTTGCCGAACTAAAAGCAAATTCATTTGATTTCAGAGGATACCCTGACAGAACTTTGATAATTACTGCTGACACAATAGTTTCGCTTGATAATCATATACTCAACAAACCCAAAGACCTTGAAGATGCTGCCAGAATGC
>CAZMDE010000371.1:0-2665 GCA_964564355.1 uncultured Bacteroidales bacterium
ATGAGATAAATGTTCACAGAGAAAAAATATTCAAATTGTACAATTTTCATTCATAACTTCTTAATCTGCATAATCTCTATTGTAGGTTAATAATATGCTTCAATATAAATCGAGAATAAAATAGCACCTCAAAAAAAGAATAAACCAATTTTCCTCTTTTTGTAAATATTTTAATTTGATAGGTATTATTTTTTCAACAAATATTCGTAATTTTGCAGTTATATTTTATTACAGAAAAGTATGTTTGAAAGCTTAAGTGAGAAATTTGACAGGGCGTTTAAGATATTAAAAGGTCATGGACACATTACAGAAATTAATGTTGCTGAATCTTTGAAGGAAGTGCGTAAGGCACTGCTGGATGCTGACGTTAATTTTAAAATAGCAAAGGAATTTACTGAACAGGTAAAGGAAAAGGCATTAGGAGAAAATGTTCTGACAGCTGTTTCACCCGGACAGCTTATGGTTAAGGTTGTCAGGGATGAGCTGGTGAAACTTATGGGCTCTGAAAAGACAGATATAAACCTGAAAGGAACCCCTGCAATAATACTTATTGCCGGACTCCAGGGTTCGGGAAAAACTACATTCTCTGCAAAGCTTGCCAACTACCTGAAGCAGAAAAAAGGCAGAAATCCTATGCTTGTTGCCTGCGATATATACCGTCCTGCTGCTGTTGAACAGCTTAAGGTTCTCGGACAGCAGACAGAAATACATGTTTACAGCGAAGACGAAAGTAAGGACCCTGTCAAAATAGCTAAAAACTCAGTGAATTTTGCTAAAGATAATGGCTATAATGTTGTAATAATTGACACTGCTGGTCGTCTTGCTATTGATGAGGAGATGATGAATGAAATCTCTGCTGTCAAGAAAGCTGTTAATCCTCAGGAAACTCTCTTTGTTGTAGATGCTATGACAGGACAGGATGCTGTAAATACTGCAAAAGCATTTAATGAGCGGCTGGATTATGAAGGTGTTGTTCTGACAAAACTGGATGGGGATACAAGAGGCGGTGCTGCCCTGACAATACGCTATGTGGTCAGCAAACCCATTAAATTTGTTGGTATTGGCGAAAAGCTCGACGCTATTGATGTGTTCTATCCTGAAAGAATGGCTGAAAGGATACTCGGAATGGGTGATATTGTTACCTTAGTCGAGAAAGCACAGGAGCAGTTTGATGCTGAAGAAGTAAGAAAATTACAGAAAAAAATTGCGAAGAACAAGTTTGATTTCAATGATTTCCTTGCTCAGATACAGCAAATAAAGAAAATGGGTAATGTGAAAGACCTTGTTGGAATGATACCGGGAATGGGAAAAGCATTGAAAGACGTGGAGATTGATGACAATGCTTTTAAAAGCATTGAAGCTATTATTCATTCGATGACTCCTGAGGAAAGAGAAAACCCTGCTGTCATTAATGGAAGCAGAAGAAAAAGAATTGCTACAGGAAGCGGAACTGATATACAGGAAGTTAATAAGCTGATAAAACAATTTGAAGATACCCGTAAGGTTATGAAATCTATGACTACAGGCGGTGCTGCTAACATGATGAGGATGATGAAGAATAGGAGGAACTAATTAGTCGTAAGTCGTAAGTATTAAGTCGTAAGTAGAAAGAAATAATTATTAATAAATTAAATTACCAAAATTACCAACCGAACGAAGTGAGCTCATGAACTCCTTTGTATTATTTAATTAGTGAATAAATTATCAAATTAGCTATGAAATTACTTGATGGGAAGAAGGTTGCAGAAGAATTAAAAAAACTGATTAAGACAGAAGTGGCGGGAATGCTTGAGAAAGAGCTGAGAGCTCCTCATGTTGCTGCAGTCCTGGTTGGGAATAACCCTGCGAGCGAGACCTATGTCAGGAACAAGGAAAAGTCTGCTAAAGAAGTGGGTTTTACTGCTTCTATTTACAAATATAAGGAAACTATATCTGAAAAAGAGCTGCTTGATGTAATAAATTTCCTCAACAATGACGAAGACCTTGACGGGTTTATTGTTCAGCTTCCATTGCCAAAGCATATAAATGAAAATAAAATAATAGAAGCAATAAATCCGGACAAGGATATAGATGGCTTTCATCCTGTTAATATAGGTAAGATGCTGCTCGGTTTGTCAGGATATTTGCCTGCAACTCCTTTTGGAATATTACAGCTTATGAAACATTATAAAATTGATACTGATGGAAAAAACTGCGTTGTAGTTGGCAGAAGCCATATTGTAGGCAGTCCTATGAGTATTTTGATGTCCAGAAAAGCTTATCCGGGTAATTGCACTGTTACTTTATGTCATTCAAAAACAAAAAACATAAAAGAAATCTGTGCAAAGGCAGACATTCTGATAGTTGCTATTGGGCAGTTTGAGTATGTTACTGCCGATATGGTAAAAGACGGTGCTGTTGTTATTGATGTGGGTCAGCACAGGATTGAGTCTTCCACCACTAAGTCGGGCTTTACATTTAAGGGAGATGTAAAATTTGATGAGGTATCGGGAAAATGCAGTTGGATAACACCTGTTCCCGGAGGGGTTGGACCAATGACAATTGTATCTTTGCTTATGAATGGCTTATTAGCAAGAAAATTGAAAATAAATTAGTATTGCGTATCGAGTAATGCGTAATGAGATAAAAAATAATAATTAAAAAATAAATTTCACATGAAAAAAGT
>CAZMDE010000371.1:2675-3029 GCA_964564355.1 uncultured Bacteroidales bacterium
TTATAACAGTATTACTTTTATTAACTAAATCATTATTTAGCCAGGTTCCTCCTCCAAGTCCTACTCCTTTGGATTCTGAATTAATTAAACAATTCAGAGTTATAGATATAGTTGCAAAAGAAAAATGGAAAGGAAAACCGTATTGCAATACGGCTTACTCTGTAGAACTTTTCCCTTCAAATAGCGACTTAGGACCTGCATTGTTAAAGGCTAATGCTATTCAAAATGTAACAGAATATCTTACAGCCCTTGATACAATTAGATTGAAAGGAGTAAGCATTTCAATTAATTACCCTGTTTTAGTTAATTCATTTTTAAATTCAACAGATTATCTTAACTTCTATAAACAGGTTG
>CAZMDE010000372.1:0-3020 GCA_964564355.1 uncultured Bacteroidales bacterium
TTTGCTGTCATAAATATCAGGGTAATTATATTTACTCCAACAAACCCCGCTAGCCGTTACTGTGCTTTTCCCTTCATATAAAACATTTCCTCCGCAGGTGGCAGTAAAATAACTGATATCAGTTGGCTCATCTGTTGTTACCGAAGGCAGGTCGCTGGTAATATTAACATATATATCCTGAGTAAATCCATTTGCATTATCCTCTAAAGTAATGTTAGCTGAGGAATATTTATAATTCAATGGTACTAACCAGGCTTTGGAATCATTAACAGAACTTTGTTTCAATTGCACAACAGTATTATCGTCCAGTGTCCATATATGTTCCGGAGGATATTTTGCCCCAAATGTTGCTGCTTCAAGCAATAAGCTGTCATCAGCTAAAATCTCTTTGTTACTATTATAAAAACGGAAGCGGCCTGAACTTTCATAATTGCATTTTATATAATCAAGTCCGTATGAATATTTATAGCTAACATTTGCAAAGACACCGGGGTAAACATCCTGAAAATTGCCTGCAGGAAAACTTCCTTCAATGTATGAATCGCTCCCTGTATTGCTGTTATTGACCGCTTCAACTCTTAATGTATGGGTTGACGTTCTTTTGGGGGACATATAATTCAGCCAGTAGAAGCTATTGGCAAGACGGAGTATGTCATTTTGTATAATAGCAAAAGCTTTTGCAAGGTCACTGGTATTGGTTACAGGTATATATGATGATGGTGCTGCTATCTGATTTAAAATGTTTTTGTCAAGATCATTGCCAAGACCTATCATATAGATTTTTTTATTGCCTTTGGCACTCAGTACCTCGGCTAATGTGGAAGAGCTCTGTGTGTCATCTGCATCAGAGAACACTATAAGATAACCCTGCGTGATTGCATTAAGATTATAAGTATTATCCCATCTTGATAAACCTTTTATTATAGAACCATAAAGATTTGTAGACTGAAAGCCGGGCTTAATGGAATTAATAGCATCTGTCAGCAATGAAACATCTGATGTGAAATCCTGCAGCAAAACAGGTTGTGAAGAAAAAACATATATTGCTATCTCCTGATTTTTTCCTATGGACTGCACCAAAGAGATTGCTGCAGTTTTAATTTTTTCAATATCATTAGCAGTTAGACTGCTGCTGTTGTCAAGCATTACAACTGTCTTTAATGTGTAAGGTATCTGGTTTATGTTTTTTACATACCTCGAGGATTCTGAAGGAGACACTGCTGTATTATCTTCAAGTACTTTAAAATCCTTATTAGAAAGGTAATCAACTCCAACCCCAACATCGTCTTTGACTGAAAACATTATGTTCACAAAGCAGGGTGCAGCAGTTTGTATCAGATGCTTTTCAAAATGAAAGCTCCTTTTAGTAGGGAATACGAATTCATAGCTTTTGGAAATACTTGCTAAATCATATATATTAGCAACATACTGTGTTGAATATCCTGTAAATTTCAACTGGTCGTCCTTGTTAACTACAAGCTTGTTTTTTTTCGATGATTTCTCAGGAATAAGAATTTTTACAGGACTTTGCTTTACTTCCCGGTAAACAACAGATGCTTCTCCTGTGTTTTTACTTATGCAAATAACTTTAGATGTATATACCTGTTCATTGCTTTTTATCTTGATGAAATACACACCCTGTTCTGCAGAAGTGAATACAAAATGGTTTAATCCTTTTCGGGCATTATGCTGCAGCTCATAAACAGATTGCCCTGAAAGATTAAAGACATTAATGACTATGCTTTCATCCTTATAAGCTGCATATTCTATATTAACTGCATCGTCGAAGGGATTGGGATATATCTTACTGATGCCCGGCTCAATATATTCCCGGATGGAATTAGGACTGTTTAAGGTTATAGTAATTGCTGTCTTATTCACAAAGACAGACTCTGTATAATTGTTTAAATTCTCAATAAGAATACTATCAAGCTTTACAGATGTGCTCGTGTTTTCTAACTTCCCTTTAAAAGTTAAGGTAATGCTGGTTTGTCCATAAACATTTAAGCATAATAAAAATAATGCTATCCGGATAAGTTGTTTTGTTTTCATAGGATTAAAATTTTATTGTTAGTAAATAAAATTTAATTAAATATCACTAATAGCTGGTTTCATAATTTTTTTATTAACTCATTCTCTTTCCAGATACCTGTATATTTCTTGCCATTTTTTGTAGTCAAAGTTCCTTTGCCCTCCATCGTTCCGTTTTTCCATTCTCCTGCATATTTACACCCATTTACAAAGGTATAGGTACCATTGCCATTGGCTCCCCCAACTTTCCAGACGCCATCAAATTTATCTCCATTAGCTTTTGTCATAATTACTTTTCCGTCTAAGAAATTGTTTTTCCACTGTCCTGCAAATTTTGTCCCGTTTGCTAAGGTCTGGGTTCCATTTCCATTTTTCATATTGTCTAGCCATTCTCCTACATACCTGTTGCCTCTGTTGTCAATAAATATACCGTAACCACTCATTTTATTGTTTTTCCAATCTCCTTCATATTTGCTGCTGTCAGACCAAACATATTTCCCATTTCCATTGAATAACCCTTCTTTAAATTCTCCTGTATATTTATCACCATTGACTTTTATCAAAATACCTTTCCCCTCGAATTTGTTATTTGCTAGTGATCCTTTGTAAATATCTTTCGAATTACTTTCTGCTGGTGAATAACTCATGGCATCTTCTTCTTCAGACCCTCTGCTTAATACTGCGCCTGATGAGAATAACTTCTCTGACATTGAAACGGGAACAAAATCTTTGTCAACCATCTCTTTTATTGAAATTTTATTCTCCGAAACTTGCTTTTTTACATTCTTTTCCTGCGCAAAGGAATACATTGTGAATAATGCAAAAATTGTTAATACAAACATTCTGATTTTAATGGTTTTCATAATAATTACTCCTTTCAATTTTAGTTTATAAATAGAAATATTAATTTTTTACTTACACAAACGATTTAAGAAAAAGTTGCATTTTCAATTGCAAACTTACTTAAAAATATTTTTACTTAAAGATAT
>CAZMDE010000373.1:0-3017 GCA_964564355.1 uncultured Bacteroidales bacterium
ACCTTTTACTTTCAGCAGATGCGGCAATGCATATTTAGAGCAATAAATTGTTCCCCAGTAATTGGTATCCATCAGTTTTCTTAGAACGTCAAAATCAACCTCATCAAATGCAGCTCGCATTGATATTCCTGCATTGTTTATAAAGACATTTATCTTTCCGTATTTCTCAATGGTTTTGTCAACAAGGTTTTTGCAGTCTGATTCTAAAGTTATATCTGCTTTTACAGCTAGAACATCTGAAGAGTATTTTTTAAGTTCTTCTGCAAGCAGGTTCAGCTTATCGAGGTTACGGGCAGCTATTACAATTGTTGCCTGACGTTTAGCAAATTCCCTTGCCAATGCTTCTCCAATTCCAGAAGATGCTCCGGTTATTACTACTACTTTATCTTTCATAAAAATGGTACACTGATTTATTAAGATGATTATGATTTATTAAGATTACGAATAGTTTTATAGTCTCTGAGAATATAATAAAGGATATAGAAGTTACGAAGGTTTTTTTTAATACCGCAATTCGGTAATCGCCAAACCCACTCCAATCCTAATCTGCGAATTAACATAGGAGCACGTTTGTATTTTCCGCTCTGAAAATCAAAAAAACCACCAACTGTGATAACTAATAATCTTTTTTGTTTTATCAGCTCTATATTATCTGCTGCCCAACGTTCCTGCTTCGGCGAGCCTAAACCAACCATTAGGACTGAATTATCATTGATTTTATTCCAATCTAATGATGAGAAACCATCCTGAAAATAATAAACCTGTATGTTCTTATTTTTAATATTATGCACAGCCCGACTAATGCTTACCTTTGCAGCACCATATAATGCAACCGGAATATTTCTTTCAGCAAAAGCTTTTAGAAACAGGGGATTTACATCAGTTCCATTCAGATTATTAATCCTTGTGTTAAGTGTATATTTTCCGTAAAGATACATCCCTATCCCATCAGGTAAAATGAAATCCGATGATTTTAATGCATCTGAATAGCTTTTATCACTTTTAGTAAGTGTATAATTTGACCAATAAATATAATTCACAACAGAATATCCAAACTTCTTCCAATGCTCCAGAACAACTTCAACAGCCTCAGCCTTACTGTTGAAATTATTAATTATTATGCCTTTGTTTAATACTACCCGGTTCATTGGTTCATTAGTAGTTCATAAATGTTTTTCAGTTCGTGAGCTTTAGATTTCAGATCAAGTTTCTTATCAATTATAAGTTTACGTGAATCCTCCTCAGTTTTATTATCAAGCGACTTAATTACAAGCTCAGCTAATTTTTCAGGAGAATTGGACTCGCAAACATAGCTATTTTTAAGACCCTCCAGCATTTTCTTCACATTACCTACATCAGTAGAAACAACCGGCGTATTACAGGCAAGGCTTTCTTTTACAGAATTGGGTGAGCCTTCAAAATCGGAAGTCAGCAGATGAAGCGATGCAGCATTGAAATATAATGGCACTTCCGAGCGCTTAACATTGCTTATTACCAATTCTACTATGTCATCTCTCTTGTATTTCTCCTTAAGCACTTTCATTGTATCAAGAAAAATATCATGTCTCTTTTCATTTCGGTTTATGTCTACAAGACTTGCAAAGAGAATATAGTTTTTACTGACGTCAAGACCAAGCTGCTGTTTTGCGTAGGTCTTATCTATAAGTTTGAAAAACTCTGTATTCACCCCGTTTGGAAGGTAGAAAAAGTTAGAAGCTTGAGGCTTGAGGCTTGAAGCTTGAATATCAGGAATTTTATTTTTAAAAATGCAGGCATCTGATTTTCTAAGGATGTAATTATATAATTTTTGCTTTATAATCTTATTAAATAAAGGATTGTCAGGTTTAATAAATTCCTTAATTCCATCGCTGAGAAAAGTAACTATAACTTTTGAATCAGGCTTGGTTGCAAGAACTACAAGAGCAGTGAGAAAATGATGGCAATGAACAATATCGTAATTATTCACTATCTTTTTCAGCTCTCTGTATGCTTTGTAATATTCAAACTTCCCTTTTTCCCTGCCATTAATAAAATAAATGTCACTCTTAATTCCTAAGTCAACTAATGAATCTATCTGTTCTTTAATGAAAATGCCATAAACTGGCAGGTTTTCTGTAGGGTATGCATTAGTAACCTGGAGTATTTTCATTTTTAGAGCTATCAGCTATTAATATGGCAAAAATAAACATTTAGATTAATAACTAAGAAATCTCACACTTGCTGAGGTAGTCAAGTGTTGAAGGTCCTTCGTTGAAAAGCAAATCAATAATGCTCAAATTAGAGAGAAAACCAAATTTGTTACTAAAAACCTGTGTGTATTGAGGAAAGTCTTTTATATCAACTACTTTGGGAGATACTATATTTCTTAAGTCTGTCATTTGTAGAGGAGTATCTTTAAATGATGAAGTGACGCACATATCTTTACTCAACCCGATAAGCCTCATCAAAGTTTTAATAAGTTCCGAATTAAATTCAAGAAGGAGTTCAATTTTCTCATCATAAAACCTGAATAATTCATCTTTATAATAAAGAAAATATGGAGATGAATTATAGGCAGCTTCTATCGAACGCCAATGTATTGACTGCCATCTTTGAAGATAAGAAATACGAATATCTTTTATAAGTGTTTTGTCACCAAAAGGTTTATTAACAGGTATGGATAATGCTTGTTTTCCATTTGCTCCATATATATAACAACGGTTGCGGTAGGTTTGTTTTATATAATTCTCATATTTCTCTATTTGAATACTGTCAGTTTTTAATAAATAAACAAAATATTCAACAGGAGGTAAATAAGCAGTAGAAAAAAGAAAATCCATTCTTAGTTACGGGAGTTTTCCAGAAAATCTTCGAGAGGTGCCTGGAAAAGCTTCTTTATATCATTATACTTTTCTTTAGCAACAAAGTCACCTTTATCAGCCTGACGTTTAAAACTGTAATATGACTCTATTACATTCTCATAAAGATTAAGATTCAGGTCAGGCAAAGTCTCTGTGATTTCATTCTTCAAAGATTCT
>CAZMDE010000374.1:0-3009 GCA_964564355.1 uncultured Bacteroidales bacterium
AAATTCAAGGTCTTTTATTTTTACTTTTAAATCCACTCTTTTTTATCTTAATCTTAATCGATTTTATAAGCTTACCATTTAAGGTCTTTTATATTGAATACTGGACCTTCGGTGCATACACATTTATTGCCCTGCTTTGTATCCACTACGCAGCAGAGGCATGCTCCAATTCCGCAAGCCATAGTATTTTCGAGAGACACTTCACAATCAATATTGTTTTGATGAGCTATTTTTGCAACTGCTTTAAGCATTAGTTCGGGACCGCAGGTATAGAATTTGGTGATTTGGTGATTTGGTGATTTGATGATGGAATGCTGTGTTATAAAACCTTTTTCACCTGATGAGCCGTCTTCAGTTGTTATAAATACTTTTCCGAATCTTTCGAATAAATCAAGCTCGTGTATGTCGTTCTTTGTCTTTGCCCCTATTAAAACTGATGTTTTAAAACCTTTATCGTGCAAATACCTTGCAAGAAAAAGCAAAGGAGCCACGCCACAGCCACCGCCTATTAATAAAATATTTTCATTTTCAGGCAAGGAAAATGAATTACCAAGAGGATAGATTATGTTTAGTTTATCGCCTGTTTTCAGATTGCTTAGATGTTTTGTACCCTCACCAACCTTATTAATAAAAAGCTTTATTGTATTTTGAGAATAGTCAACATCGTGAATTGATATGGGTCTTCTGAGGAAAGTAGTTTTAGAATCAGCTACAAGAACTTCTGCAAACTGCCCGGGAAAAATTTCAGGTAATTCAGTTGGAGCCTGAATTGTCAGTACAAAATGCACTTCATTCAGCTTGATATTACTGAGGACTATAAAATCCTGTATTTTCTTCATTTATTAATTAGTGTCTGTCTATAATGTTTCACATTTGCAAAATGTGAAACATTTAATTTTTCTTCTCTGTGCAACTCTGTGTTACTTTTTTTAATTTATGACTGTTATGGACAGACACTATTTAGTGTCTATACCTAAAGTGAAATTTTTATCTTAATTAATCATAATTATCTTAATAAATCAGTGTACTATTAGACACATATATTGACTTTATGGACAGGCACTAATTAATTGGTTCACTGGTTTCTGATGATTCCGGGTTAGCAGGTTCATTAGTATTTATCTGCTCCTCACTGCTTTTTTCTTTTTCCGGCACTTCTATTGCAAATTTGAGCATATCTGTGCTTTGCAGGATATTATACCAGGTGATAATTTTTTTAATATCAGAAGCATAAACACGCTCCTTATCGTATTCGGGCAGAGCTGACTCAAAAAATTTTCTGAGAGTATTATCATCAGATTTAGGGTCAATCGCTTTATTCCCCTGTTCTTTTTCAGATATTTTTCTGAAAACATCTTTCAGAGGCATATCACTATCAGTGGAATATACAGTAATATCATTAAGATTGTTAATCTTGTCAGTAGCATGTGTTGGAAATCTTTTATTATCTGTTAATGATTCCACAATTAAACCGGTTTTTGTTTGAGCTACAAGCTTGAAAAGCCCGCTTTTACCTGATATTGTTAAAATTTTACTTAAATCCATATATTAATATTTGATGCAAACTTACATTTATTTTTTTAAAATAATCACACTATTTTTTATCCTTTGATTCTTACAAGATGTCCTTTAAAAGCGTAATAAAAAATGAAAAGGTAACAGGGGATTAATATCCAGTAAGCCTGCTGAGAGCCAATAAAGCTGATATCCACGAGCCTTCCGTAAATCAATGGAAGTATAGCACCGCCTGCAATTCCCATTATTAGTATTGCAGATCCTGTTTTTGTAAATTTCCCAAGACCATTCAAAGCAAGAGGCCATATAGCGGGCCACATAACTGCATTGGCAAAACCTAAAAATGCTATAAATAATACTGATGTAAATCCTGCAGTGTAAATTGCTGCAAGGGAGAAAATAAAGCCGATTACTGCCGAAACCATAAGCGCTTTATCCTGTTTAATAAATCTGGGAATAGATATTATCCCGATAATATAGCCTATTACCATTGCTATCAGCGTGTAAGATGTAAATGTTCTTGCCTGTGTCATCGCAATACCCTGCGATTGTCCATAGAGAATTATTGTATCACCTGCTATTACTTCTGCTCCGACATATAAGAATAAAGCTATAAAACCAAGCAGCAGATGCGGAAACTGGAAAATATTAGTTCGTGGTTCGTGGTTCGTAGTTCGTGGTTCATTGATGTGTTGCTCTTCTTTGTCTGTGTCTATATCAGGAAGTGGTGAGAAGCGGACAAGAATTGCCAGGATTAAAAGACATACAGCCATTATAATATAAGGAAAAACAACTCTTGATGCCATTTCATTAAGAATTGTGGATTTTTCAATTCCATCTGTAAGAGTTGCAAGCTTTGCCTTGAGGGGGTCAACATTTTTAAGCACTATTGCTCCCAGTACCAAAGGACTGATAACACCCGCAACTTTATTACAAATACCCATTATGCTTATTCTTTTAGCAGCGCTTTCAATAGGTCCCAGTATGGTTATATAAGGATTAGATGCTGTTTGCAATAATGATAAACCTGTCCCCTGGATAAATAAACCTGTAAGGAAAAGCCAGTAGGTTCTTGTCCAGGCTGCCGGGAGAAAAAATAAAGTACCGATTGCCATAACAGCTAAGCCAAGAGCCATGCCGCTCTTAAAACCTGTTTTATGCAGAACCCATGAGGAAGGGAGTGCCATCACAAAATAGGAAATATAAAAAGCAAATGTTACAAGATAAGCTTGAGTATTGCTGAGTTCGCAGGATATTTTTAAAAAAGGTATCAGCGTACCATTCAGCCAAGTTACAAATCCAAATATGAAAAACAAAATTCCAATGATTGTGATGGACATTATATATCCTTTGTTGTTCAGGCTATTTTGTGAATTATTGTTAATTTCCATAGATTATTCTGAATAGTGATGGGATAATTTTAAGGAAACAATTGTTCATTGCTCACTGCTCATTGCTCACTGTTTTTGCGGAGAGTGGGGGATTCGAACCCTC
>CAZMDE010000375.1:0-2998 GCA_964564355.1 uncultured Bacteroidales bacterium
AATTTACTCATATTTTATAGAAGTTGGAAGTTAAGAAGTAGGATTTTTATAAAACAAGGAATACTCCGAATTGACAGATGTTTTGTTGAGAAAGCTAATACGTTTTGATTTATTGAAATTCTCATCGGGGAATATTTTGAATTCAATTAAAAAAACAAATTTACATATAAAAATTCAAATGAACTAATTAACCTGTGAACCATTGAACTAGTGAACTAAGCCTATTCCAAGCCTGTTGTAAGCGTGGCGTAAGCCCGTTGTAAACGATTACCAAGCCATATTCTCCTGTATAGATCTGGTACTGCTCCGGTTTCCAAAGCGTATGGCTACCGTATAGTTCCCCTACTGTTAGGGCTTTGTTGAGACTAGAATCTAACTTTTAAAAAGCATTTCGCAATACGCAATACCCAATACGCAGTACTTAGTAAAGCTATTTCCATTAGCTTTCCTAATTCTTATTCCCGTTACTTACGACTATTTTATCTCATATCTAATATCTATTTTAATTACTTTAGCCTCTCAAAATAGATTTAACCCTTAATATTGCATTATCAAAGCAAATTTAATCCATTTATATCTGTTTTATTGATAATTTTGCTCTTTAAACTTTAACTCTTAATTTAAAAATGAAAAAATTAATTTTATTATTCTCTATTCTCTATTCTCTATTCTCTATTCATTGCAACGCACAATGGCATTCCCAAAACAGTTACACAGGTGAAAATCTAAAATCAGTTTATTTCAAAGACAATAATAATGGATGGGCTGTCGGAGAAAATGGAACAATCTTAAACACTACTAACGGTGGCTCTGAATGGACATCCCAGAATAGCGGCACAGCTCAAACTCTCAGGTCTGTCAGTAATGGGTGTATAGTAGGAGACAGTGCTAAAATATATAAATATGACGGCACAAAATGGGTTCCTGTAGTATTAAAAATTACTTATAAACACCCTTTCACATATTATTCAGCTCGGTTTGCAGATACAACTGGATGGATTGTCGGAGGTAATATAAATAATGTTTCCGGACGCATTGACAAATATAATGGTAGTTCATGGGTGGGTAGCGCATTTCCTATTGCAGTTGTTCCTTTAGCAGTCTATTATACAGATATGAATCATGCTTGGCTAATTGTATTATATAAAGGTAGCAATATTATACTTAGAACTGAAAATGGAGGATATAACTGGGCTGGTCAAAATATCCGCAATGAAACTTACACTAAACTTAACTCTTTATGTATCTTAAATGCAAATAATGGCTGGTGTGTTGGAGATAGTGGCAATATGTTAAAATACTCAGGAGATTCTGTATGGGTTAATCAACCGAATTCCTTTAAAGATGCTTATTATTCTGTTTATTTTCCCAATGCGAATAATGGCTGGGTTGTGGGAGAAAAAGGAAGAATAGAAAAATATAATGGCGCACAATGGAGCGTTCAGAACAGCAACGTAAATTACACCCTTCGTTCTGTTTATTTCACAGATGCTAACAATGGCTGGGCTGTCGGAGATCATGGAACTATTTTACATACTACTAATGGTGGTGGAACTGGTATTAATGAATTAGGAATTACAAATTACAAATTAGGAATTGAAGTATATCCTAACCCATTTAAAGAACATTCAGTTATTAGCTATCATCTGAAAGAAAATTGCAATGTAAACCTTAAGATATTTGATATCACAGGTAAGGAAATCAAAACACTTGTCAATGAGCAGCAGCAAAAAGGAAACTATAAAGTAACTTTAAATGCTGATAATCTTAATAACGGAATTTACTTTTATAAAATAATGGCAGGAAATCAAACCTATTCCAATAAGATAGTTTTGATTAAATAATTTTTTCTCATTTAATCTCAACATTCCTTTTCACTTTTTTTCTGTAAACTTATTTCAGGATTAACAATTCATCCTAAAGTCATTCTGGTATCATTTAGGTATCATCTTGGTATCATCTCATGTTAAAGATAAGATATTGAATCTATTACAATATGCAAGGGCTTTATATATTATGATAAATTACTGTAATACAACCCACTAAGAGATTGAAATGTATGATTCACTTTCTTCTAACCATTAAGAATATTCAGACATTCTTTCAGGCTGTCACGCCAGTGTGGAATAAAAATATTAAAGTGCTCCCTGATTTTAACTTTACTAAGAACACTGTATTGTGGGCGCTTGGCAGGTGTTGGATAATCTTTCGTCTCAATAGGATTTACAGGACATTTTATATCGGATATTTCTATAATTGATTTGGCAAAATCATACCAGCTACACACACCTTCATTGGAATAATTATATATTTCTACTGTGGACTGTGGACTGTGGATTTTGTCTGTTTTGAATACAATATCAAGAATAGCTTTTGCTAGGTCGCGGGCATAAGTTGGAGTTCCTACCTGATCGCTTACAACATTAAGGCTGCCTCTTTCCTTTGCATATTTTATCATTGATTTTACAAAATTATTCCCAAATGATGAATATAACCAGGAAGTCCTGATGATTATTGCTTTATGGTTTTGAACTCCGATCTCCGAACTCCCAACTCCGAACTCTTTAATTATTTCTTCTTCTCCTGACAATTTGGTTTTGCCATAAACTGAGCAGGGATTGGTCTTATCCGTTTCAAGATATGGTTTATAATTTATGCCATCAAAAACATAATCTGTTGAAATATGAATTAAAGGTATATTAAACTGAACAGATAATTTAGCAAGATTGGAAACTGCTTTTACATTTATCTCTGCTGCAAGTTCAGGTTCGCTTTCAGCCTTATCAACAGCTGTATATGCAGCACAATTAACAATGCAATCTATTTTGTGTTCTGATATATAGCTTTTCAATTTATTAAAGTCTGTGATATCCAGTTCTTGAATATCAGAAAATAAGAAATTAATATTCTTGTATCCTGGGCTTAATACTCTTATTTCACTTCCCAGTTGCCCATTGCAACCGGTCACCATTAAATTCATATCAGATTAGTTGATAGA
>CAZMDE010000376.1:0-2967 GCA_964564355.1 uncultured Bacteroidales bacterium
AATTCCTGCACGTTTTGCATCTACACGTTTCCCGGGTAAACCGCTTGCTATCATAAATGGTAAGTCAATGATAAGAAGGGTTTATGAGCAGGCATGTAAATCTACTTCTCTTTCTAAGGTTGTTGTTGCTACAGATGATGAGAAAATTAAAAATCATGTAGAGGATTTTGGAGGCATTGCCATTATTACATCAAATGAACATAAGAGCGGTACTGACCGTTGCAATGAAGCTGTCAATAACCTTCAATCTTTACACAATACAACCTGGGATCTTATTGTGAATATACAGGGTGATGAACCTTTCATTAATCCCGCTCAGATTGACATTCTTTGTAATTGTTTTATAAATAAAAATATACAAATAGCTACTCTAATTAAAAAAATAAATAATAATGATGAGCTAACCAATCCTAACATCGTAAAGGTTGTAACTGATGTAAATAAAAGAGCAATTTATTTCAGCCGTTCTCCTATACCATACTTCAGAGGAAAGGAAAGCACTGAATGGATTAATTGCCATACTTATTTTAAACATATTGGTATATATGCATATACCAGGGGAGTACTTAAAAGCATAACTGCTCTTAATATGTCTTCTTTAGAAAAAAGCGAGTCTCTTGAGCAATTACGCTGGCTCGAAAATGGTTTTTCTATCCAGACAGAAATAACAGATTATGAGAGTGTTGCCATAGATACTCCCGATGATTTATTAACAATCAGTCAATAATTTTTTAAACCAATAATTATTTTTTATAAATTAGCAGTTTATTAGAGATTATGTTGAATAAGGTTTTTATATAATATTTTATTTTTTTTCTCTGTGGAACTCAGTGATTTCTCTGCGAACCTCTGTGTAATAATTTTTTAAATTAACTATTATTTTATTCGATATAATTTTTATTAAAGTGAATTAATCGTAAATCGTAAATCGAAAATGGTTTTATCCGAATACATTAAAGATTTATTATATAAGCACAGTTGTGTTATAGTCCCTGGTTTTGGGGCTTTTGTGCTTAATAATAAATCTGCAACCATTAACTCTGTTTCCAATTCATTTACCCCGCCTTCAAAAGATGTTATTTTTAATTCAGGCATAAATCGCAATGATGGATTGCTCGGAGACTATCTTTCCCTGAAAATGAAAATTTCTTATCAGGATGCCCTATTTTTAATAAGAGATTCAGTAGAAGAGCTGAAAGAAAAACTTAATAAAGGAATAGAGGTGAAATTTTCAGGAATAGGTTATTTTAAGATAAATGACGAAGGGAATACACTGTTTATTCAGGATGAAAATGAAAATTTAAACTTAGATTCTTTCGGCTTGTCAACTTATAGCTCCCCGGCAATAAAAAGAGAAGGATTATCAAGAAGAATTGAAAAGAAGATAGAAGAAAGAAAGGAAACAAAGAGAGATATAAGAATTCCTGCATATATAAAATATGCTGCTGCTTCAATAATTTTTATCTCAGCGCTTGTCTGGACTTCATATAAGACAGAGGTTCTGCATAAAATTAATTTTAATTATTCAGGCATATATAATTCTTTAATTCCACGTATATATAATTCTGAATTGAGTAGCCCGGTTACTTTACCTAAGCCATCTGCCCCTGATGTAATAACTAAACCGGATACAATTGAAAGCAAGGCGGCAGATGAAGTAACAGCAGAATTGACTGAAAACAATCATATAATACCTGCAGAAAGTCAGGAAAATAGAACATTGCAAAACATCAGCAAACACAAATATTATATTATTGCAGGATGTTTCAGTATAGAGGAAAATGCAACTAAGCTTGTTGAATTGCTAAAAGATAAAGGATTTAATGCTTTAATAACAGGTAAAACTAAAACAGGATTAACACGTGTTGCTTATGGCATGTATGATAATGCAGAAGATGCCTCAAATCAATTATTCAACATTCAAACCTCAGTCAATCCCGATGCCTGGCTGCTTAGGGTTCAATAATTTTTATTCAACAAATCTGCAATTCAACAAATCTACAATTCAACAAATGGGTAAGGGTAAGTTAGCAAAGTTTGCTGAAGTTCATAATTTTGGAAATGTGCTTGAGCCGCTTTATCCTGAAATAAGCGCAGGTTTTAGGCTTAAAGGCAAGTGGGCATCTGATTTTTTTAAAAATGATTATCCAATTGTGCTTGAATTAGCTTGTGGAAAGGCAGAGTATGCTGTTATACTTGGAGAGAGAAATCCAGAAATAAATTATATTGGAGTTGACATAAAAGGGGCAAGGATTTGGCGGGGAGCTAAAACTGCGTTTGAGAAAGGTCTAAAGAATGTTGGATTTTTGCGCATCCAGATTGACCTGATAGAACATTGCTTTGCAAAAGATGAGATAAGCGAGATATGGTTGACATTCCCAGACCCCTTTCCGCGTTTGCCAAGAACAAGAAAACGTCTTACATCTCCAAACTTCCTGAATAAATTCAGGAAAATTCTCAAGCCTGAAGGAATAATTCATCTTAAAACAGATAATGCAGGTTTATTTGATTATACACATGAAGTCATAAAAGATGATAATCATAAACTTCTCAAATCTACCAGGGATGTTTACAATACAGAGCTTCCCGAAGAAGTCAGAACTATCCAAACCTTTTATGAGAAAATGTTTCTTGAAGAAGGTTTACCCATCCACTATCTGAAATTTAGAATTTAATATTTTTTTTAGAGTCCCTGTTGAGCGTAGATTGTATCTACGCTCTGATTAAAAGGTCTATCCTAACTGCCTTTTAGATTTCATTTGTGTTACTTTGCGATTTACATTGCGAACTCTGCGGTTAAGTTATTTTTAATTTGTATATCTTGTTAGCAGGTTGGTATCAGTTACAAATTAGAAAAGAAACTTGAAAAAAATACAAATAGGATTTTAACTCCATTTATTATGAAGATTTTCGGTATAATAGACAAAATAGTTGGTTTTTTTAAGACGTTTTCGTTTAATGGACAAA
>CAZMDE010000377.1:0-2954 GCA_964564355.1 uncultured Bacteroidales bacterium
CAATTAGCAATTAGCAATTAGCAATTAGCAATTAGCAATTAGCAATTAGCAATTAAAAAAAACCCCCGGTTTCCTAGCCGGGGGCTCTAAAGTTAATAATTAAAAATTTACCTTTTAGGTTTGTTTTTAAAAAAGAGGATTTAGGTTTTTCAGTCACTTCGCCCGTCTCCTCATACTCACTGTTTAAGTTTTATTTGACTTTATATCGTGAGACTAATTACGTTTACGGAAATTTAATTCTAAAGGTTTCAATAATTTATTGTCATATCCAGATGGTATCTATATATGTCTAATTTACAGGCAGTTTAGAGAGTAAAATAAATTTGAGTTTATTGTGTGTGGGATGGTGGAAATTATAAAAAAAGGATGTCAAAACTTTGTGTTATGACATCCTTCAGTTTAAAAAAGACAAAATAGTAGTCGCCTTGCAGCGAGGAAGTATATAGTTAATTTACTTTGACAAATCGTCTGATAACATTAATATCATTGCCTGAGATTCTAATAATATACAATCCTTTTGTAAAATCAGCTGTATTTATCTTAACAATACTGCTGCCTGAATTTAATTTTATATCAGAGTTATAAACTGTCTGACCAATTTGGTTAGAAATATCAATTTTGACATCATTCGATTTATTAATAACAATATTGATATTTGCAATATTCCCGGCAGGGTTTGGATATATTTCACTGAATTTATTTTCAGATGTAACATTGATATACTGAACAGAAGTTGCGCTTGCAGGGTTTACTTTTGTTTTATTAATTGTAAAGTCAACATTTTCTGCAGAGCTATTAGTAGTATCGAGAGTTATATCTTTAGGTATTGATATTAAGCTGAATACTTCGACAAAGACTTTATAAGTGCCATAATCCATGTCTGAGAATATGAAATATCCTTTACTGTCAGTATATGTGCTTAATATAGGATTATCATTATCGTCCATCAGATAAACTTCAACATTGGCAACAGGAGTTCCTTTGGCAGATTTGAAATCATCATCATTAATGATGCCGGAAATATGTCCTTTACCATTTTTGATTGATTTCAGAGGAATAAGATGAATGTCAATATTGTCGGTTGCAGCAAAATCTCCGATGCTGACAGTTTTGGAAGCTGACCAGCTCCATTTGTCTCCATAATAAGTGGGTATGTATTTAGAGTAATACTGAGAGCCGGAATAGAGTTTAGCTCTGACATAATAAGTTCCGTAAGGAATCTTATTAAAAGAATATCTGCCATCAGCTTCTATCTGAGCAACACCATAGTAAGAAATGCCGCCATTTGTGTTTTTGTCCATCTTAACAATTGTTACATAACCTTTGTCAGCGTAATTTTTACCTGCGAAAATCTGACCTGACATGTTTCCGTAATATGCGCTGGTGTCAGTATTTTTTCCTGATACTATTTGGCAGGATGTAAATGTACACATTGAAGAATCAAGGCTTGTTGTGGTTAAGCATACGTTATATGAATTTCCTTTTGTAAACGCATGAGTAATTGTATTATTCAAAGTGCTTGTTACTGTGCTATCACCGAAATCCCAGTTATATGCAAAATTCTTAGGGTTAATAATATGTGCATTGAAAGTGACAATTAAATCAGAATCTGAATTTGCAATAATGTAAGTGAAGCTGCTCTTGCATCTGTCAAAAGGCGGCGGAATAATGCTGTCAGTGAAAAGTTTCTGACAATCGGTTGCTGTGCACCTCCTGTTGCTGTCCTGTTCAAAGATTGCAGTTAAACATACATGATAGGTTTCGCCAGACATAAAGTTAAAGCCATGAGAAGGACTCATTTCATTAGATGTGGAGCCATCTCCAAAATTCCATAAATATTGTCCGTTAGAAACCGGAGATATAGGTATAAATTTATAAACTCTTACTTCAGGAATAGATATTGCTGTAGTGTCTAAGTAGTATTTGAAAGATACTTTGCAATCGCCCGGATTCCCTTGTATGTATATAGTTTTACATAAAACATCCTTGCAATTCATGCTGTCATTTAATATTGTCAGACAAACATTATATATGCCGGGATTTTTATACTGATGAGACGGGTTCTTTTCGTAAGATGTAAATCCGTCTCCGAACTCCCAGTAGGTTTTGTTGTGAAATCCCTGTGATATATCAACAAAGCGATATAGATTTAGTGTGTTTACAGCAGAGTCAAGCCATGTATAGAACTTTGCCTTGCAATAAACATTTGGCTTTCCGATAAAAATAGTATCACAATAGCTGTCCCAGCAGCCGGCGTTTGTACTGTCTGAAATAGTAAGACATACATTATAGTAGCCAGTATTCGTGAACATATGCTGTGGATTCATTTCTACAGAGTATGAGCCATCACCGAAATCCCAGTAATAGTATTGTGCATTTCCTCTTGATTGATTAACAAACTGGAAGTATTTTGGAGCTTCGGGAATGCTTATTGTATCAATTTTATGAAAGGTATAGAAAGCTTTACAATCATGTGGTTGCTGTCCGACAAATATTTTCATGCACCTGGAATCTTTACACTGCAGACTGTCGTTCTTTATTGTCAGGCATACATTATAATAACCTGATTTATTAAAAATATGCAATGGGTTTTCTTCCTGTGATGAATTGCCGTCTCCAAAGTCCCAGAAAAATCTATCGGCAGTCCCTTTGGATGTGTTTTGGAATTGAACCATAAGATTGCCGGTTGTCGAATCAGGAAGCAGGTAATAGAAGTCGGCTATGCATTTATTGACTGGTATAGACTCGATTATAATACAATAAGTATCTGTGCAGAAATTTATAGAATCACCCTCAGAGGTTATTGTCAGGCAAACTTTGTAGGTTTTTTTATCAGGAAATGTATGTATAGGGTTTTGTTCGTTTGAAGAAGTGCTGTCGCCAAAATCCCAGAAGTATTTCATGTTATTGCCACCCTGCGAAGTGCTGATAAAAAAGTAGGTGTTATCTTTAAA
>CAZMDE010000378.1:0-348 GCA_964564355.1 uncultured Bacteroidales bacterium
AGCAGGGGACTTCATTTTTTTTTTTTTTTTCCAAGATTAGGAAATAGAAGATAAATCTAATTTTCAATAATTTTGCTTACTGAAATCTTGAAATCTTCAAGATTATTTTGAATTATATTCCAGATAATATTTAAATCTACTCCGAAATATTCATGAATTATCCTGTTTCTTAGCCCTGATAGCTTATGCCAGTCTATTTGCGAGTATTGATTTTTAATATTCTCAGGGATTTTGTTTGTTGCCTCACCTATTACTTCAAAGTTGCGAAATACAGCATCCTGAGTTTTTGAATCATTTACAAAATCTTCAAAAGACATATTCTCAGTATAAGTTATAACTTTTTCGATA
>CAZMDE010000378.1:358-2947 GCA_964564355.1 uncultured Bacteroidales bacterium
AATAAGTGGAGTTCAAAACGTAGACTCAAGTAGCGTAGGTTTTTCTATAGCACCAAGAATATCTTCAAGCAATATCTTATAATCCCTTTTAGACATAAATTAAATCTTTTTCAATAGTTTTCATCAGCTTTGGTTTGATTGCATTTTTTGATACCAAATCAACTTTTGCATGCAGAATATTTTCAAGGGTATCTGCAAGATCTATAAACTCTATCCCTACAGGTTCATCAAAATCAACCATTATATCAATATCACTGTTAATATTCTGTTCACCTCTTGAAAATGACCCGAAAATAGCAATAGTGCTGACTTTATACTTATTTTGTAAAATCAGCTTCTGCTTTGACAATATATTTTTAATTTCCTCTATTGACATGGTCGTTATATTTTATACAAAAGTACAAATTAAAATTAAACAAAATCCTAATTGAACCGATTTGGCTTGAAAAGAATTTAAAATTATTCCTTCCTGAATTTAAAACAAATAAATCTTTTATGATTAATTATTCTTTGTCTCAATATTTTTTCTGTAAGAACCACATTTAAATACTTTCTCATTCCTTTGGTCATATCGGTTTAAGGTGCATAACATTTGTTCTTCCGGGTCATCATAAGCATCATTTTTACAGGTTAAACATAATGATGGTTTTTTGATTAAGTCTGCATTTATTTCATATCCATCATCATCAAACATGCCGCAAATTTTTGTTGGGTCTATATCATTAATATGTCTTCTTCCTTTTTTGTTTTCTCTTTTTATTATCGCAGTATCAATCTCATAATCATCCTCTGGAAAACCTTCTCCTGTTATGCATGTATAACACATATTACCTGTACTTGCAGAACCAATAACCCAGATGTCATTACCACATGAGCATTTCTTTCCATCCTGGTAATCTTTTAAAGCTCTTTGCAAAGAAGCACGAACATCCTTTTCTTTTTCCTTCGGATTGCTCTTTAAATGCTTCTTTATGTATTTTTCTATTGAAATCGGTATAAATCCCATATTTATAATTAATTATTTTATTGTTTCTATATAGGACTGCCACAAAACTATTCCAACGCTTACAGCTATATTGAACGAATGCTTTGTGCCAAACTGAGGAATTTCTATGCATCCATCAATATGCCCAATCAACTCATCACTTACACCCTTTATCTCATTGCCAAATACAAGAGCGTATTTTTGTGCAGAATCTGGTTTGAAATCTTCAAGGTTTATGCTCTTATCAACCTGCTCCAATGCGTAAATCAGATAGCTTTCTTCCTTAAGAACTTTAATCGCATCTAAGGTGTTTTCAAAATATTTCCAGGTAACAGATTCTGTAGCACCGAGAGCTGATTTGTGAATTTCAGGATGCGGTGGTTTGCCTGAAATGCCGCATAAATATATGGCTTCTACCCTAAAAGCATCAGCTGTTCTGAAAACTGAGCCTATATTATATAAACTGCGAATATTATCAAGAACTAATATTATAGGTGTCTTGTCAGACTTTTTATATTCATCCGGTGTTATCCTGTTTAATTCACTGTTCTTTAATTTTCGCATATAAACTTTGTCTTTTTAATGTGCTAATTCCTTTATTTCAAAGGTACTGTCAAGATGTGTTTTCGTATCCTTATAAAAAAATCTCATGCTGTTCCTCTCAGTAGCAGTCAAATTAAAGGTTGTAGTATCATTTATGAATTGAGAACATGGTAGAATATAATATTTTCTTTGATTATTTTGCATTTGTTTATAAACCCACGTTGGGATGTATCCATAGCTCTTAACCTTTGTTGAATTAGTTTTAATATTCTTTGATAAGACTACTTCTCCAATCATTCCTCCATCACAATAAAGGTCTTTCTGATTGGATATGAAATTACCCATTGAGTAAAATACAAGTCCATGTAAGGAAGTATTATTTTTAAGTGATATTACTTCGAAGCGTTGCAAAACATGTGGGTGCGAGCCAATCATAAGGTTTACTCCGTTTCGGATTAAGAACTCAGACATCTTTTCTTGGCTTTGGTCAGGTTCACGCTGATATTCATTTCCCCAGTGAATGCACATAATAATATAATCAGGTTTTTCTGTTCTTGCTTTTAAAATATCATTCCTGATTTGTACAGTGTCTATATAATTGACAATATTTGGAAGCTGAGGATTTAGACCATTTGTAGCATAAGTGCTATTAAGCAAAGCTATTTTTATTGAATTTTTCTCAAATATTAAAGGGTATTTAATTGTGCGGGTGACAGAGTCTTTGAAAGTTCCTGTATGCATTAATCCAAAGCTGTCAAGTACATTTATAGTACCTTCTAACCCTTTTTTACCTTTATCACAGGTATGATTATTTGCAGAAAGAATAAGATTGAAACCTGCATTTTTAAGTGCTATTGCTAGATCAGATGGGCAGGAAAACTGAGGATAGCCTGAATAAGGTTGTCCGCCAAATGTGGTTTCAAGATTGCATACTCCCAAGTCTGACAGTTTGATAATGTTTTGCACATATTTAAAACATGAGCTAAAGTCATAGGTTTTATTAACTGAATCATAAGCAGACTTTATCTGGGGTAAGTGTTCCATTATATCTCCTGCAAAAA
>CAZMDE010000379.1:0-2021 GCA_964564355.1 uncultured Bacteroidales bacterium
TTTTATTGCTGTTTATTATATGTTATTTGCTCTTATAATATGGTTGTGTTAATACCCCCGCTACAAGAAAGCCCTGTAAACAGGGCTTTTGTTTTTTAGTACATGATTAATTTTGTGAATAATTTTGTAAGAAAAAGCTTGCACAGAAGGTGGATTTTGCTTATCTTTGCCAGGAATTTTACATACGTTTAAAGTTGTGAATAAAGAGACAAGAAATATAGTCTTACCATTATGCCAGATTGTCATTTTTAAAAGGCAATTATCCAAGGCAGTATAAATCATTCAGAACCAATAAGGAAGCGGAGAGGAACCAGAGAGGAACCACGGTGGAACCAGAGAGGAACCAGTACAACTCCATAATAGGTCCAAATATGCGCCATAAATGGCTCATAGGATAGTTTATTAGTTCATTTGTTCTATATGTCAAAGAAAAGGAGGTGGTAATGATTTTTCTACCTAATATATCAATCCTAACGGGAAAGAGCGAAGATAAATTATTACACAGAGTTGCTCAGAGAATGCACAGAGTAACACAGAGGAAAGAAGCTTATAGAATAAAAGGTTTAAAAAAAATATAAGATATGTTAAATAGTGTTATTTTTGTTTGGTTTTTTGACTAAGGTGGACGCTTAGCCAAACAGAAAATAATATTGTTGCAAACGATAAATTATGGGCACTCGGTGCGGAAATGAGCGACAGCGGGACTAATTTGAATTGCTACTTATGAAAACTACTATATTAATAATATTAAGTATTTGTTTTTGCAGTATATTATTTTCACAGGATACTATTCTGCTACGAAATGGAAATGAAATAAGAGCCAAAGTTCTCGAAGAGGGTGTGTATCAAGTTAAATATAATAACTTTAATGACCCTGATGGTCTTATTTTTTATTTATCCAAAACGGATATCTTCATGATAAAATATCAGAATGGAACTAAAACAGTAATCAATAAAAAATCTTCAGGTGAACAAATGTATCAAGAGCCAGTAAAAAAGATTTCTATTGGTATGGATTCAATTAAATTTTTCATTGGATATGATATACTTAAAGGAATTGTAGATGAGAATTCACTGACAGTTGGATATAAATTAAAAAAGCATCATTTTATTACAGCTTCGATAGGATTTACATATTGTAATAAATTATTTCAAGGACCCGGGTTGTCATCTGACTATGAAAATTATCCCTTATTTGCGTATAAAGGACCTACATTCAGGGCAAGTTATTATTATTTAGAGACAAGCTCATTTTATTATGGTTTAGATGTATTTTATAAACATTTATATTATACTTCTCATAATTTTCGGGAAGAATATAATGATGCAGGTAATAGTACTTATTTTGAAAGAAGTGAGGATGCAAAAGTATATGGCTGGCATATAGATTTTGGGTGGATAGTTAATTATCCGAAAAGTAGATTTTATTTAAACCCTTCATTAGGGTTGGGGATGACAACAAAATTCAGGACTTATACAACAACTAATTTATATCCTCCTTATTGGGTGAGTCAATGGCTTCCAATCGGTACATTTTCAGAAAGACAAAGTTACGTTTCGTTTATAATGGGCTTAAATATTGGTGTTAAATTTTAAAAATATTAATTATAAATAATGCGGACTAAGCTTTTTATAATTAAATAGATTTGATTATATAAAAAGAATTTATTAATATAAGAAATGGTTTAATAGATTGATCATAATTTTTTTATAATGAGCCCTGGAAATAAAATTATCATTTTTTCTTTTTTAATCTTCTTCATAACATTTTCTTTACAATACAATTTGTCAGGGCAAAACCTGATTGTTATTCATAAGAAATTTAGTAATACAGAATATGCACTTCAGATTGGTAAAAGAGTAAAAGTTGTAACTTTAAATAATCAAATTATTAAGGGAGTAATTACAAATGTTAAAGATAGTACTATAAAAATCACCAATAAAAAATTAACAAGAGAGATTTCAATTAAAGATATTAGCTATTTATCTTTCAAAAAAAGACCATGGTTGAATTATTCATT
>CAZMDE010000379.1:2031-2946 GCA_964564355.1 uncultured Bacteroidales bacterium
CAGCTTGTTTATTGTTTTTTTCCGGGAAAAGATATGATACACATAAATATGAGCTGATAATTGTTAAGCCAACACCAATAATTCAGTTCGATAAAATTATTAATTAATCTCATGCTAAGAAATGAGAAAATCTTTAAAAAAATGAAACTTAAAAATAGTATAACTATCATTTGTTATATATTTTTCAATGCAATATTGTTAATGCAATTCAATAATTCATTAGCACAAAATTTTATACTTCTTCACAAGAATGGTGGAAAAAATAATGTTTTTGTACATAATGGAGATAAAGTTAACATTATAACTAATAATAGCAAAACCATTCAGGGAACAATCAATGAAATAAAAGATACCACTATTATTATTTTGAATAAACTTTCTGCTGATAATTCAAACACTAATTATTTAATTGAAATACCAATAAAAAGTATTAGATATTTTTATTTCAGACATAACAATTTTATGAAAGATGCAGGAGGTGCTATATCTTTAACTGGTTCATTTATTGAAACCATAGTGTTTTTTGTTGCAGGTTTAATGTATAATGGAAATATAAGTGGTTTGGAATTTGATAAAGCTGCAATTAATGTCGGAGCTTATGCAGCATTTAGCTTTGGGATATATTATTTTATTATATATAAAAAGAAATATGACACAAAATATAAGTACGATTTAATAATTGTGAAGCCAAAGCAAATTAATTAAAAAGGTTAATTACTCTGCAAAGCTAAAGGTGAACGCTTAGCCAAACGGAAACAAGTCGTTCAAAGTCTAACTGTTAAGTTTTCGCATCCAGCGCCAGTGGGTTATGAAGAGGATTAAGCAGAGGACTATCAGGAGGCAGTCGACAATGATGGTCCGGTTTATCTGGTGGAGTTCTGAACTTATCTTTTCTGCTCTGGCTGTGTCATACAT
>CAZMDE010000380.1:0-2926 GCA_964564355.1 uncultured Bacteroidales bacterium
AGGTATGGCATAGGTATCATTGAACCCTTGTATTATCCTGAAAATCAATATATTATTTAATTAACTAATAATCAATAATTTATGAGCTATACCAAAACTCTCTCTAAACCCACACTGGTATCATCTTGGTATCATCTAGGTATCATCTCGTGTTAAGAATATGAAAATTAATATATTACAACATGTTAAATTTTAACATATTACATTAAATCACTGTATTATAGGATTTTAAGAATCTTTATCAGACATGTTTTATACTCGGGTTAGTTCGCCGACATTAACCGGAACGGGGACATTAACGTCATCATCATCACCACCATCATCCTCGTCATCATCATCATTATCTTCGAGATCATCCCTGTATTCTAAAAAGAAAACTTTATTCTTTATTCTTTCATCAAAGTAAAACTCCAAAATATAATCTTCACATTCGTATCTACCAACTACGACTTCTTCGTTATTATCAACAGGAACCCTAAGGTTGGACTGTTTCTCAATAAAAAAGACATTATCTTTTAATCCGGGTATATTGTTTATCAGAAAGCTTATCTGGGAATGTGTATGCTTGTTTGCAGTAAGGACATTGGGGTATAAGTCAAATTCCTCATAAAATTCCTCACATGCCTTATCGACGCAATCCTCCCAATCAGTCCATTTATCAAAAGCATATTCTTTCTTAAAATCTATTTCTGAAAATTGGATGTGTCTTCCATCCTCCAAAGAGATCAAATAATTATCATAATAATTG
Organism: uncultured Bacteroidales bacterium; assembly: GCA_964564355.1. Classification (GTDB taxonomy): domain Bacteria; phylum Bacteroidota; class Bacteroidia; order Bacteroidales; family JAGODS01; genus CAZMDE01. The sequence continues at coordinate 749 of CAZMDE010000380.1, forward strand.
ACCTTTTTATTTCCCACTATTTCCAGCTCATAGCCAAAAATTATGTCCAGCTCATCATCAGTAATTTCAATATCTGACTCGGCATAAGATTGCTGTAAATTAAAGTACATGTCTTTTTTGAATTCCAGTTCTTCCTTGTCATCAGAGTCAAAGTCTATCCACTCCAGTTCAAAAAGGTCTAAATTATTGTTTCTATCCTCTATCATAAACCTAATATCTTCAAGAGTAAACCTGGATAACCCGGTATTCTGAATTTTCTTAAAGATATAATTTGTAATTCTATCAAAAGGTTTCATTTTCTATTCTATTATCACTATTCGCTGGTTTGAGGCACTGGAGGAACAAAATTTATATCTAAAAAACTGTAATTAAAATTATTATCAATTCTTAGCATTAATGACTGATATGGTTTGAAAACAAGATAACGTGGTATACTTTTACCACCATAATTTATGGTTATCTTTATAGGAACATTTTTTGCTTGCAGAGATTGCCCATATTTTAAAGGATATTTTAACTCTTTAGATTTAGGATTGGCAAAAAAAATATACATATAGTCTTTGTCCTTTCTAACCCAGAATTCGGGCAAATCTTCACCTTCAATAAGAGGTTTGGATTTGAAAATTTCTTTAAAAACTGTGGATACGTTTTTATAAGATTTAAGCTCCATTAATTTGTTATTATAGCTTTTGTGTTTGTTCCTTCCGGGTTCTTTAGGGTCATGATTAAGATAAACAGGTAATCCCGATTTAGCCAGTTCAACGAGGGAAACAAGTGTTTCGTAAGGCAGATAATTAGCATTAATATAAAGCATTTTAAAAGTTGCATCGCCGGCTTTCAATAAACCTTTTTCATATTTTGCCTGTTTCAGGTAAGAGCTGTTAATCCATAGCATTGGATACCCATCCAGCTCTTTTGGGAAATATTCATAACGCATCTGGTATTTAGAAAAGTGCCAGAATCTTTCCTCAGGTTTGAGTTTATTCATGAAATCCTGTGGATAAATACCCTCTGCCCAGCGGTCTTCCATAGGCAAGTAGACAGCAATATCAGAATATGTTTTACCTTTCTGCATAATATCTGAGACAATTTCCATATAAGCGTTGAATTCTTTAAATCCGCTCATCAGCTTACTTTTAGGAGAAACATCAACAGTTGCATAATATTTTACAGTATCCACTCCTTTTGGATTTAAAGGATATCCATGCCAATATATCTGATTAGTGCCATTTGCAAACATGGCATCAGCTATAAGCTTCATATCTGCAATCTGCTCCTGGTATCCGAACTTCTCGCGAAATCCATAAGCGCATGTAAATGTTTCACTGGCAAGAATCTTTTTACCGCTCAAACAAGCAGCAGAAGCAGGAATTTTAGAATAATTAGGTTCATAGAGCATAGACTCAGTCATAGGAATATCCACGCTTGAATAAGCATCAATAATATCGGCAGGTGTGCCGTTGCATTCAACAATGGAACCGCTTCCTATAGAATTACAAAGCTGTGTATAATGGTTGTAAAAATTATTTATTATTAGCTTTGAAACAAGCTTATAGTAATCGTAACGTACATCATAAAGAGCGTAATCGTTCAGATCATATAATTTAGAAATATACGGTGTCATTTTTAGAAGCATTGTGTCTTTTTTATCAGTTGGCTTGAAATTTGAGACATATGGAACTATGTCATAACCATATTCTTTTTTAAATAATTTATCAAAACCATCAGTCCAGACAGGTTCGAACTCGGCGATTTCCCAAGAATCACATTCGAGAAATGTTTTATTCCCTCTTAATGCAGGTATAAATGCTTTACTGACATTAGCGAAATAATTATCCAGGGCTTTCTGACTCAAATGGTCAATAACATAGCCCTTTTTAGGCCATTCCCACGAAACACTGAATGTTTGCATAGGTTTAACACCATAGTTAGTCCTGGTCAAAGCAGCATCTTCTTTACTGACAAAACTACCACCAAAGGGCCAGCCTGTGCCGAAGAGAAAATTACAGCTTAATCCCATAGAATCACATTTATGCTTTGTGTAAATACAAATGTTTGTAAAATCTTCTCCCAGGAATTCATATCTAGGAGCATAATGAAGAGTGTCCTTCTTTATTTTATTCAAAGGATACAAGAAGAATATCATAACTCCGCCTATATTTTTCTCTTTCAGCCATA
>CAZMDE010000381.1:0-1293 GCA_964564355.1 uncultured Bacteroidales bacterium
GACCCGCTTATTGTCCTGCTTCCCTGTATAGCTATACCATAATTATAATTTGATGATGCACTTGTTTGCCATGGTATTTCAATATTATTTCCGCTAACAAGAAGGTTAGTCATATCACCTCCTGTAGGATAAATATTTATACCAGCATTAGTAGTATAGCTTCCTCCCACAGATCTAAGGTTTTTGACAGTATTATTAGTAAACTGACAACCATTAGCTCCTCCTGTATAATTTATTGCAGACATATAAGCGCTAAGTGTTGAAACACGATAAGCAGCATTGGCATCTCCAAATTGGTTACCATCAACGATTGCTGCAGTTGTACCTGCAATATTCAAAAGTATAACATTTTGGTTGCTGCCTGTAAACCTGATATTCTTAATAACATTATTGCTGATTGTAACAGTACCGCAGTTAACATTAATAATTTGGCTTTCCTGTGCACCAGAGTTATTATTGCTTTGTCCCCAATAACCCGGGTTAGCATTTGGCTGACATAGAGGAAGGTTACCTCCAATATAATTCCCACTTATGGTATTACCTGTTGAAGAAGCTCCTGGCAGCAAGCTTATGGCAGACATATGATAAGCTCCATAGGTTTGAAATCCTGTCTGATAAAAGCTGTTGCCTGTAATAGTGAAGTTGCTTCCATTTCCTGTTGCAGTAATATTTATACCATAATCATACAAAGAATTTCCGCCATCAGTGAAGTTGAAAATATTATTATTTGTAAATGCAATATCATGATTAGGATAACCTGCAGAACCATTACAATAAACCCTTGTGTTGATATAAGTATCATTTCCTATATCATTATTATCAAAAGTTAAATTGTTATTTCCATCAGGTCCGGTGCTGGTTAATATTTGTATACATCCATTATTATCACCACTTGCAGTACCTTCAAGCATAGAATTTTTAACGATAATATTATTAGCGCCATTAATAAATCCCATAATAGTATATACTCCATATCCATTAGCATTAGTAAATCTAAGGTATTTACCCGTTCCGGCATTACTGCCGTCAATGGTTACATAACCTGCTCCGTTGAATGCAATTAAACCTGTACCTGATACATATGGACCTCCTGATACAATTCTTATAGTGCTTCCGTCAGGTTGAATTTTTACTAAGAATGGACCTCCATTTCCGTAATGCAATGCATTGAGCTGTATAGCCCCGGTTTCAATTGTTATATCACCTGTAACAGTTGCTGTTATCGGACCGCTGATGACCGAGTTTGTTCCGTTTATGCTATTCAGATATTTAAAGAAACCCTGTGGATTGTCA
>CAZMDE010000381.1:1303-2922 GCA_964564355.1 uncultured Bacteroidales bacterium
GCCCATTTCAATAATGTCTGATACGCCTTTAGTAAAAGATGTATATGTTTCCCCGGGACCAACATTAAAGTTGCCCGATATACCTGGTACTATAGTGAACGAATTAATAGTACCACCCATTGGAAAAGCTCCGCTTGTAAGATTAACGCTTGAAGGTGCACTGTTAAACGTACCGGAATTAATTCCTATATTTGGTATTTCAGCATTATCCTGTGCAATAACAAAATATTGAATCACATCTCCAATTGAAACAGAACCAGCATTAAGAGCTGTAAAGTTTATTGTGAAATCAAAAGGAGTAGAAGTGCTATTAGCCTCTACATATTTCCAGCCTGATAAATTATTAGCATCACCAGATTTTTTATAATATAATCTTGGGGCTATACCGGGGGTTGTTTCAACATCACTCTGTATATCAATAATACTAATATTTGTAACATCCAAATTGCTTGCAGGCACTGTATTAGCAAAAGGTGTATATGTTATAACAGGAGGTGTAATGTCAAGACCTGTAAAGTTTCCTGCATCAGCACCTATATCAACCGGACTATAATCAGCTCTTGTTTGTCCGTCAAAGTCATAGCTAACAGTAGCTGCAACAGCTCCGGCAGACTCTATCCTTGTAATTTCGGGAGAAGGTTTTATATGAAGGTTTGCAATGGCATCATCCGGACCAATAAACTTCGGGTCGCTTAAAATAGAATTCAGATCAAAATTAGCATTTGCTGTTTGTGTGCGTAGTGTAACAAGATCTGTTGCATTTGCTGTGCAATATCCCAGTACATATCTTAATCCATTTCCATAATATATATTATAATCCTCAGTTCCTGAGGCCAACTGGGTAGCTCCGTCGAAACCTATACTATAATTATATCCCGTTCCTGAAGAATAAGACCTATTGTTGACAAATATATTGTTACGTAAATCAACTATATCTTTAGGGCTTGAATTAATATTTGCCCTTCTGAAAGCATATGTGTTAATAGCGCCTCCAGTAACTCCGGTTCCCCCAATATATACAGAGTTATGATAGAATTTCTGGGTACCCGTTGTGCTGCTTCCTGAATTACCATCAGTTATCCCCTGTATAGTAGCTGAACCTGTAATATTTGACCCATCAGAACGAATTCCGAGACGAATCATATTATTTGTTAGCTGGTAAGTTCCTGAACGCATATATATTCCGTAAATTAAAGCTCCTGTGCTACCATTAGGTGCTGAAAGACTATGAACATTATTCCCATCTGCAATATGAGTGTAGCCAGAACTTGTTACACCGCCTAATTCAATGCCAGTTACATTATTTGCATTTGTTGAGGCATAATTTGCATAAAGGTTATAAACAGTATTGTTGGAAACAGTCTGTACTCCATTTGTAATACCCTGCTGTGAAATTCCAACCAAACAACCATAAGTATTAGTATATGTTTGTGAAGTAGATTCTGCAGAATTACTTGTCAGATTATAAATTGTATTACCCGTAACAGAAAAAGTTCCACCCTGAGTAATAATACCTGCTGTAGTGAATGAATTGCCATTAGTATTAGTTAAGTTACCAATAGTATTGTCAGCAACAGTGCATGTTCCGCTACCAGGTCCACCTCTTACCCATATTCCCT
>CAZMDE010000382.1:0-2915 GCA_964564355.1 uncultured Bacteroidales bacterium
GACAAATTGATGTACGATGTAGGATGTACGATATACGATTTAAATTAACCTCTCACCCTGCCCTCTCCTAAATTAGTCGTAAGTAGTAAGTAACGGGAATGTTAATTTATAGAGTAGTTAGTATCGGGTATCGAGTATCGAGATAAAAAATTAACCTCACCCCAGATAGTAGGGAGTAGGGAGTAAAATAACCCGGAATAGGTGGGTGGGATTCTTTGACCCGGGGTTAAAACCCCCGGGTTACCCATATTCAAGCCCTTTGGGCTAAATCGAAATAATTAGTTTTTCCAGTCTTATTTAGCCTATCTCATACTTCTCATCTAATATCTTTTGTCTATTTTTAACTTTTTTAACAAGAGATTTGAAAAATTATTTCCTTTGCAGAGTTATAGTTTATAAATCTTTAATTAATAAATGTATGAGAAGAATAATATTATTATCAATAAGCGTACTCCTGTTCATAGGAATACAAGCCCAGGAAACAAAGAAAATAGGTGGTTTTACTTTCACTACTGTAAAGGATTTAAAAGCTACTCCTGTTAAAAATCAAAATAAATCAGGTACTTGCTGGAGCTTTTCAGGGATATCTTATTTTGAATCAGAATTATTAAGAATGGGCAAAGGTGAATTTGACCTGTCTGAAATGTTTGTGGTGAGAAATGCATATGCTGAAAAGGCTGATAAATACGTCAGATGGCATGGGGCTATTAATTTTGCAGGCGGAGGGGAATTACACGATGTTATGAATGTCATCAGAAAAAACGGAATTGTGCCTAATGAAGCTTACCCGGGTTTGCTGGAAGGTGATAAATATCCTGTACATGGTGAATTGGATGGTATGTTAAAAGCTATTGTTGACCAGATTATCAAGAACCCCAATGGCAAGCTGTCACCTGTATGGCCCAGAATTATTAATGATGTGCTCGATGAATATCTCGGCAAATATCCTGAAAAGTTCACTTATAAAGGAAAAGAATATACTCCGCAAAGCTTTACTAAAGAGCTTGGCATTAATCCTGATGATTATGTTGAAATAACATCATATACTCATCATCCTTTTTATGAGCAGTTTGTTATTGAATTACCGGATAATTGGTCAGGGTCGTCTGTTTACAATGTGCCCATTAATGAACTTACAAGTATAATTGACAATTCTCTGATGAATGGTTATACAGTAGCTTGGGCAAGCGATGTCAGCGATGAGGGTTTCTCATTTAAAAAAGGTGTTGCTATAGTTCCTGAGCAGGAATGGTCAGATATGGAAAAGAAAGAAAAAGATTCTATTTTCAATCACCCTGTCAAGCAAAAGGTAATAACACAGGAAGCACGCCAGAAAGCTTTTGACAATTATATGACTACTGATGACCATGGAATGCATATTGTTGGAATAGCTAAGGACCAGACAGGTCAGAAATATTATAAGGTTAAAAATTCATGGGGATTTAAAAACAGCGATTATGAAGGTTATTTCTATGCTTCTGAAGCTTTTGTTCTCCTGGGAACTACTAATATTATGGTTAATAAAAATGCCATCCCAAGGGATATTGCGAAGAAACTGAACCTTAAGTAATCCGAAATCCGAAATCCGATAAATGAACAAGTACGACATTCCTTCAGGGTCGCTGATAAGCTTCATGAGCAATAAGGTTAAGGAGTTTGGAGGCATTAACCTTGCACAGGGTTTACCCGGTTATTCTCCTCCAAAGGAGCTGCTTGCTATACTAAGCAATATTGCACAGGACGAAACTATTCACCAGTATGCCGCAGGTAATGGAGATAATCAGCTCTTAGACCTTATAAATGCTTATTACAAACAGTTTGATGATTTCAGCAGGGAGCAGTTCCTTGTTACTAATGGTGCTACAGAGGCAATATCCATAATATTTACTTATTTATTGCACACATTGCAAACGAGCGGCAGCAAAGCTTTTTCTGTGCTTGCTTTTGACCCTGCTTATGAAAGCTACAACAACCTGCCTGCAATATTTAATTTACCCTATATTGCTTTTCCTTTAGAAACAGATGGTTCCATAGATTTTGCAAAGCTTGAAAAGAAAATAATATCTGATAAAGTAAAGATAGTGTTTGTAAACTCTCCGGGCAATCCCTTAGGCAAGATATGGAGCGAAAAGGAAGTCAATGCTATTATTGAGCTGGCTGAGAAGCTGGACTTTTATATAATTTTCGATGCAGTTTATAAAGACATATATTTTGAAGAAAAACCTTATCAGCCGCTGACTAATCTTAGCGAAAGGCTGTTTTATGTTAACAGCTTTTCTAAGCACTTATCGATTACAGGCTGGCGGGTTGGCTATTTGATATCACATACTAAGCATATAAGCAAGCTAAGGCAGATACACGACTATGTTGGCTTGTGCACTCCCTCTGTTCTGCAGAAAGCAATCGCTCAATATTTATTCAAGCACAGCTTTGGAGAGAACTATGTAGCGGATGTCAGGAAAAAGCTGAAGCTTTCATATGACCTACTTCTGCCTGAGCTTTTGAAGCTTGGATTTAAAGTGCCTGAAATAAAAGGCGGTTATTTTATATGGTCTGAGCTGCCTGACAAATTTGATGATGGCTTTAAATTCGCCATTGATTTGTATGAACAGGAGCTGGTTGCTGTTATTCCCGGAATACATTTTACTGCCAAAGGAAAACATTTTGTCAGATTTAATCTCGCCCGTCCTGTAGAAGAAATCAACCCTGCAATTGAAAGAATAAAAAGATTTTGTAATTTATAATTTAGTAAGTTGGTAATTTACTCCTAACTCCCTACTCCATACTCAATATACATACTTCACCACATGCCAGACGGCGACAAATTCCTCAATTGCGAGATACCCTTTAATAGTAAACATTATATCACTGCTGTAAGTTGATGTTCCTTTATAAACCTTATTATCCCTGACTGT
>CAZMDE010000383.1:0-2913 GCA_964564355.1 uncultured Bacteroidales bacterium
TTATCCTGCATTACCAATGGATGAAAAGATTGATAATACGGCAATAATGTCGGTGGAATATAAGCTGGATTTTGGAAGCCGGAAGTTGGAAACCGGAAAAATACGCTCAATCAATTTTATGGTTTATCGTTCAGATGTGAGGCATGAAATGGACAACACGCATCGTTCGAATTATCCTGCGACATATGCATTGGCTTGTGTAGATGCAATAAATACAGGCGGGAGGGCGGAAATTGAAATGGAGCTTGGTAAAGGCAATCTTTTTATTGGAACTGATTTTGAGAATATAGAAAAGGATGGAGAAAGAGAGATGACAATGACAATGAATATGGGCGGGCTGATTACTAAAACTACAAAGAAAACAAACCTATGGAAAGATGCATTGATTCGGAATTCAGGATTGTTTGCAGAATACAGGAAGACTTTCGGAACATTTGATTTTACTGCTTCATTAAGGGGTGATTATAATACTGCAATTTCAGAGGACACATTAATTATTTCCAAAGAGAGCAGGGATTATTTTAAGACCACAGATTCTAAGTTTATCAATGTGAGTGGAAGCACGGGTATTACAAAATGGTTCAACAGGAACATTAATCTCAGCATTGCATTAGGAAGAGGTACAAGAAGCCCGAATATGCTTGAACGCTTTATCAAGTTCCTAGCAGTGGGTTATGACAATTATGATTATCTGGGCAAGCCGCAGTTGAAGCCTGAAACCAACAACCAGGCTGATCTTACATTAAGATATATTAATATAGTAGCAGGCAACTTCTATATTAATGGGTTCTTTTCATATCTGCAGGATTATATAGCAGCAGAAAAGCTGGCACCTTCTGTAGCAATGCCAAAGACACAGGGAGTGCTAGGAGTGAAGCAGTTTTATAATGCTGATTATGCAATACTGAGAGGATTTGAGTTGGGCTACAATTCGCCTGCTGATAAAAAGCTCGGAATAACTGCAACTGCAGCATATACTAAAGCGACAATCAATAAAGCAACGAAACATATTGTAAAAGATAAGCAGGTAGTGGGCGAAGAAACTGTTAATAACGATGCTTTGCCGGAGATTCCGCCTCTAGAAGGAAGAGTCAATGTCAGTTATAAATTTTTATCAGGTAAATTGATTCCAAATACTTCAGTTCGTCTTGTCAATCAGCAGAATTATACATCAGAAGCATTTTATGAACCTCAAACACCCGGCTATTGTTTGTTTGATTTCTCTGTAAACTACAGTCCGTATAAATACGTTAACCTATCTGTAGGCGTTAACAATGTATTCGATAAGGCATATTACGAGCATTTGAACCGGAAAATAATAGGCAGCACAGATAAGCTTTATGAACCGGGAAGAGTGTTTTATGTAAAATTAATTTTAAATATATGAAACGATATTCTTATGTCTTGCTACTTGTGTCTTGTGTTTGTTTATTTAAAGGGTGCAATAAGGAAGAAGATGAGAAAAAAGCTTATGATAGCACAGGTCATATTGTATTGAATTTTGCTCATTATGTTGATGGTAAGTCATTGGTTAAAGACACAATGAAATATATCAATGCAGCGGGAAATTCTTATTTAGTAAGCCAGTTAATGTATTTTATATCTGAAGTCACTTTGCATAAATCTGATGGGACAAAAAAAACAATAAACGACTGGCTTGATATTTACTATGTTGATAATGATATTTCCTCAACTATGACATGGAATGTTTATGATGATATTCCTGAAGGGAAGTATGACTCAATAAGTTTTACATTTGGCATAAATAAAGCGAAGAACATAACAGGTTTGTTTGTCAATCCTCCTGAGGTCAATATGGCTTGGCCCGGTATATTAGGTGGTGGTTATCATTACCTGATGATCAACGGCAAGTGGAAAGACAACTCAGAAAAAATAAATAACTTTAATTTTCATCTCGGCATTGGACAGTTATATAAAAGCGATTCTGTTAATGTGGATTCAATTTATGCATATGTTCAGAACTATTTCCATGTCAATCTGTCTAATTCTGCCTTTACAATTATTGATAACACTACTAAAGAAATTCAGTTGATAATGAATATTGACAAATGGTTCAATGAACCTAATGTGTTTAATTTTAATGTTTACGGATTCAATACAATGCAGAATCAGCAAGCTATGCAAATAATGAAAGAAAACGGGAAAGAAGTGTTTTCAATAGGATGTATCAAATAGGAAATCAATTGTTTCTATTTGTCGGAAACCACTTTTACATCAAATATTTCATTACGGTTGAAGGATGACCAGTATTTTATTGCAAGTATCCTTATCTTTTCCCAATAAATAGGGCTGTTAAGACCATAGGTTTGATTAAGTTCCTTTACTTCGGTGGACATCTTTTTGCTTATTTCTTCTTTAAGCGAGATTTGTATTGTTTTTCCGAGATAAGTAAAGTCTGCTGCAGAAAGTTTCAAATTATCAGGCGAGACTGAGATTAACCCATGACCGAGAGTAGCGCCTGTGCTGACCTGCAAGCCGTCGTTCATGCAACTATAAGGCGGTATTAGCCCTGCATAGGATACTACATTTATATCCTTTGCTCCTGCTTGTAAATAGTCCAAAGCTTTCATTCCCATCTTAACTCCAATTATTGCATAAACTCCAAGATGATGATGCAGCTCATTAGTAATCACACCTGCCTTCCATTCAGCTTCTCCATATTGAGCAATTGTCTTTTGCATTATAGGTCGAATGTCTTTATAATATGCTGAACTATCCATAGGAAAATATTGAAATACTTGACAGAAACCAATTTTTTCACATAAAAAGATTGCTAATATTAATACATATTTCTTCATAGAATTATTGAATTTTTAATTAGAAATTTAAAAATGTAAATTTATTCCTCCAAAGGCAATAAATCGCGGCATGGGATATCCATAATTGATATAA
>CAZMDE010000384.1:0-2904 GCA_964564355.1 uncultured Bacteroidales bacterium
CATTGTACCTCAATACGTTACAAGCATTATCTTTTTCAACGTTGGGACACTACTGAATAATTATCTATATTAATAAAATGCAAAATTATTTTACAAACGCCGTATTTTGCCACAATCAGTATATACAGGTATATATAATTCGCTTATCCAGTTAAGTCAGCATAGATGCAATATTATTAAAAAGCCCTCTATCCGTCCTTCGGACACCTTGCCGCATGCGGGAACGTTCCGTTTCCCCCAGAGGTGGAAAGGAAAAAAGTCATCTCTCTCCTGAGTCAGGTTCCCTGCATTTTCGAAGCTAATGAAAGTGTGATAGAGAGACCGAGAGTGAGGGCATTGTAGATGTTTGATCAATTTATAGAAAATATTGCATTTTTCATCTTAACTTGTTTAGCTTATTAAACTTGATAATCGGATAATATAATGCTTTATGTGTAATAATTTAAACGGAGACCTAAAGATAACTCTGTAATAAATTTCACCTAATAAATAAAATTGAAATTATCCTATTTAACAGGAAAAGTAATCAAGTATAATAAGATTATGCCAAAGAAAGTTATTGCATTTGCCGCAAGCCCGAGAAGAAACGGTAATTCTGAAACTCTTCTTGATTCTCTCACAGATGGTCTGGTTTCCATGGGCATTGAAGTTGTGAAGTATCACACACAGGAACTCAATATTCATTCCTGTTTAGGATGTGAATTGTGTGAAAAGCTTGGGGAATGTGCGATAAACGATTCTTTCAGTGAAATTTTCCGGGAGTTGTCGGAATGTGATGGCGTAATATTTTCATCCCCGTTATATTTTATGAATACACCGGCGGCTGCAAAAGCGCTTATTGACAGATGTCAGGTTTTCTGGGCTGCAAGATACAAGCTGAAAACCGATCTTTTTGGAGGCAGGAAAAGGTTTGGTTTTCTTGCAGCATGTTCTGGTTCACGTTACGGCCCCGGTAAATCTGATATTTTCAGGGGAATTAGCGATACGATGACATATTTTTTCAAATCCCTCGGAATTGACAGATTCAACACCCTGTTTATAAGCAATGTGGATAAAAAAGGCGAGATATCAAAGGTTGAAGGCGCTTTAAATAAAGCTTTCGATGCCGGTGTGTTGTTGGCGCGTGAAATGAATGAAACCTGAATATATTAATTATAGAAAAATGCTAAGTCTTTAAAACTTGAATTGAGGATAGATCCTATGTTAAGAAAGACATTGATCGCAGCTATGACGTTTCTCGCTGTCGGTTGTTCTAATAACTCAGAACGTCTGATTAAAGAGCTTGACAGTAATAATGCTAATATCAGAACTCGTGCTGCAATAGCTCTTATGAGAAACCATGACCCGAAAGTTACCGCAAAACTTATAGGGCTTCTTAAAAGCGATAATGAGAGGCTTGTGTTTCTTACGGCTCAGGTTCTCGGAAGTATGTCCGATACGACTGCCATAGGGCCGCTTGGAAAAATGCTTGAACATAAAAATCCATATATCAGGGAGAGCGCTGTATATTCTCTTGGTACTATTGGAGATGAGTCTGCGCTTCCTGTCATTGAGAAGGCATTATCCGACTCCGTATCGGGAGTGCGTCATGCAGCAGTCTCTGCGCTTGCTAACCTTATGTATTCACCGGCAGCGAAACTCGCTTTTCCAATGCTCAGGGACAATGTGGACAGCGTACGCGCAGCAGCGGTAAAAACTCTTTATTTTTACAGGGATAAAGAGGGTGGAGGAATTCTTGCAGCAGATTTTGCGGTTCCTCTGACAGATAATAGTGAACTTGTCAGATTTGTTACGGTTCAGGCGCTTGGATATGCATATCCGGACAGCGAACTTGGCGGAAAACTTCTGATGGATTCATTGAAAGACGCCAGTAAGTATGTAAGAGTCGAAGTTATAACAAGTCTGAATAAAATAAAGTGTAAAGAAGCGGTACCCCTTTTGAAAAAAATGTATGAGACCTCAACTGTCGATGAGGAACTTGCAATCTCTGAAGCAATTAAGAACATTACAGGTGAAACATTTCCGGCTGATGGGAGTTTAGGAAATACTACAACAAAGCAGTAAAGTTCTTAACTATAAAAAATTGATTTTGGAATAGAAACAGGCAGTATAGTGTTATCTGTCTGATATTTAAAAGTATGGAATTATTGATACTATTCCGCACTTTATCGAGTTATAAATATTTTTGTAATTCAAATTTTTTTAAGGGCGTTAAATGCGCCCTTTTTTATTTGTTTTATTGTTAATAACTAATCAAGACAGTAGAAATGTACCTTTATTAATTTAAGGAAAATGTTGCAGGAATTTCCGTTTATTAATTAATACAAATATTGTTAATTAAGCACAATATTTGTATTAATTGGCTAAAGACAAAAATACCGACTATTTATTTTTTTGCATGGATTATTATTTATCCATTCAAATCAATTCAATAAATAATCAGCTTTATTTAAAAGCTATTTGATTATTTAAGAGATTCATAAGATATGAAATTTACAAAAGGATTTTCAAAACGCCTTTTTATTTAAGTATAACCTCTCCGAGCGCAGTATATGTAGATTTTCCAGCAGGTCCTTCTATCTCAAGAGTTACTGTATAAGCGCCCATATAACCGCCATTTTTGGTATAGATATGCACCGGATTCTGTTCCCCGGATGTGGTATCGTCGCCGAAAGTCCATTTCCATTTAGATATCTTACCAACCGAAAGATCGGTGAATAATACTTTTCTGTTATCGGCTTTTGAAACCTCGAAAGTGAAATTAGCTTTCAAGGGCTCTTTGATAAATTTTTTCTCAAAATCAGTATGAATTACACCGGCAGCCTGAGGAGCGGTCATGCCCTTTTTGATATTCCAGGCACGAACTTCAATCTCGCCTTCGGTAATGAAAGTAGATAAACCCAG
>CAZMDE010000385.1:0-2903 GCA_964564355.1 uncultured Bacteroidales bacterium
CGCGTTTTTCAGGAAAGAATGATGGTTGAGGCTCAAAATTAATCTGAGCCTTAACCAACATGAATGACATTAAAAGGAGAGCTGTATGAAAAATTTTGTTCATTTTTTATTGTTTAACAATTCTTACTATCTGATTATTATTTACTTTCAATAAATAAATGCCACTCTTTAGTGACGAAATATTATATGCGTCTATCTCTAAACCTTCTGTATGTGAAACAATTGATCCTGTTAGATCATAAATTTTCAGGCTTCGAATTGAATGATTGAAATAAATCATTCCTTTTGTTTGTATAGGATATACAGTTATCCCGGTTTCATTTGGTGAAGTAATATCTGTAGTTATAGTAGTGACTCTGTAGGGACTATTATTCAGGGTTGAAGAATACAGGTTACTAACTTGTTGATCAATCAAAGCATAATTATAAAACCTGAAATCGCTGACATATCCTTTGAACTTCTGATACAATTTTAACAAATTAGAAGCGGTAATAATCGTTGCATTAATACCTGTATTTGTTGCAGTTGATAGCTGTCCGTTAAGATATAATTTGACATTATGAACTCCGGAATTCGCAGGTACTGATACTACCAAATGGTTCCATTGATTTACCAGAGGCATTAAACCTGTCATCCTTACCCAGTTTGTGTTATCACCGACTCTTATTACACCGCCACTTTCCATTTGAATTGTAAAAATATCCGGCGATGTGCCACTGTATAACAAATCATTAAACTGAAGTAGATCCGGCTTAAACCAAAGTGAATACGTTCTCGAAGTAGTTCCGGTTGCTCCGGGGTAATTCACGTTATTGTCTTTTTTAACATGAAAGAATCCACCATAATTTGAATCAATATACCACACATTACCCCTCGAAGTATCCTGATAAGCTGAATTCATGGTTGCACTCCAGCAGTTTTTATCTGCATAAATTGTACTTCCCTGAATAAAGTTTACAAGCGAAGTAGCATTGGCACCTTCATTCATTGGAAAATCAATTAAAGCTTGAGATAAATCCTGATTACAATTATTAATATATACAGGGACTGGAGTTCCGGTAGTAATATCACCCGAATTTCGGCTTATAATATTATCTTTTAATGTCAGTCCGTTTACATTTTGAAGATGCAATCCACATTTATTATAAGAGATATTATTCCCTGATATTTCAACATTTAACTGCCCCTGAACTGTAGCAGTCTCAGTGCCACACCAGGTAACAGATGTGTTACATGGAGTTCCTAATTTTGCCACTCTTGTTGTAATTGCTCCGGCAAGCGTATTTGAACAGTATAATAAATCAAAACCACAATTTGTAATGGTATTGTTCAACACTTTCAAATTTTTGGTAAAATACCCTTCACTCCAGTCTACTCCA
Source organism: uncultured Bacteroidales bacterium (assembly GCA_964564355.1). GTDB lineage: Bacteria > Bacteroidota > Bacteroidia > Bacteroidales > JAGODS01 > CAZMDE01. Next base: position 1,380 of record CAZMDE010000385.1, read on the forward strand.
TTTTCAATATGAAGTGCGCTATTACTCAAATCCTGAAAAGTGCAATTTTCAATTACCCCATAAGGAGCCTGAACCTGTATACCAAACCTCCTACCTTTGCTGAAAGTATTATTTCTGAATATGAAAGATTCATTTGATTTGTTTTTGATATATAATTTATTTGCAGATTGGTGTGAACCTGTGGTAGTCAGGTTCACTCCTGAGTTCAGAATTACATTATATTCACCATTTCCTGAATTTGTAACAGCAGCCACACCGGCTTCACCCAGAATTGTACCAGAAAGTGGTTCGTAAAAGACCAAAGAATCGCCAACGCTGACATCCCATTTAATTTTTATTAATGTGGGACTTGTTATTGAAAGTATTTCCCTGTTCATGTACTTTAAATTTACACCATCATCACTTTGCGTTTCAAATGTACAACCCTGTACCCATGGCCCAAGATAATTTCCACTGGAGTGGATACAATCAGCATTTGTGCTTTGAATTCTACCGGATTTAGGAACAATGCTACAATTGATTATATTCCATTCGTAATTGTTATACGAGCTGATAGCAACTGCCGGTGAGGCATAAATTACAGTATTCAGCAAAGTAAGATTTTTACTATTGCTGATATAAAACACAGTACGATTATTGTTTCTTGCTAATTTTACAAATTTATCTCCTACTTTAAACTGATTAATTTCTGTAGATGTGGCATATTTTAGTCTGAAAACTGAAGCAGAAATCTGGGTTACACTTGTTTCATTAAATAAATAATCGACACCTCCCTTGAGTTTTCCGGTTGATATTTTTAACATCCCCCACTTTTCAGATGCATTAGCAAAGTAACTTTCCGACAATGAAGGAAATCCTGTATCAATAGTAAAATCGAATGTTTTATTAGTTTTGTTAACAGCTGTAACCGAACCCTGAGTAAAAGGTAATTTATTGTAATCAATTTTTAAATTTTGAATGATTACACTGGTACAATTATGAAATTGGAATACTCTAATCTCAGGATTATGATTGATTATTTCTGCATTATTTCCATCGATTACTATATAATCCAGATTACTAAGAACCATCGCATGATTAGGCCCGGTAGCAGGAAAAATATCATATACGCCCGTATCAAATAAAAGCTTTACTTTATTATTTAGATTTGAGGCGGAATTTGCTGCATTTATTGCATTAATAATTGCCTGTTTATCATCAAGACCATCATTCGGTACTGCTCCGTAGCTTGACAGAAATATCGTTTGAGTAGGATTTAATTCAACTAATGGTAAATCTCTGGAAACACGAAAGTATGAGGGCACAGGATCAAATGTAATCTGGCCTATGGCATTCAGTGAGATAAAAATCACACTTAATAAAAGATGTTTCATAACCTGATATTTTAAAGTTAACACATTAGAAAATTAAAACTTAATTCAGATTTTTTACTGTTTGAAGATTTTAAATGAATGTCTTTGATTCAAATAAACAATATACATTCCGGGTTTAAACCCTTCAATATCTACCGACTCAATATTTTTA
>CAZMDE010000386.1:0-2896 GCA_964564355.1 uncultured Bacteroidales bacterium
TTGGTGGTTATCTTAATTATTGTTACCAGAAAACACATTTTAAAGACACAAAAAAGCAAATAACAAATTCCCCTCAACAGCTCATAAGCGCCGGTTTGGTTTTGCCTGCTTTAAAATACTTATACATAACCCCGGAGATTATTTATGAAGGTCCACGAAAAACTTTGTCCAATACTAATACTTCTTCATTTGTGCTGACTAATTTACATCTTTCGACGAAACCGATATTTAATCAACTGAAAATACAAATTGAAATTAATAATCTTTTTAATACATCCTATAGCTATCCGAGCAATGGATTTGAAGAGCAGAGAATGGAAAGCATACTTCAGGACGGAAGAAATTTTATGATAAAGGTTAAATACGAATTTTAAAACTTTAGAAGATTTAAAGATTAATTGAAAAATAGGTTTTATATATTATTTATTATTTTGACGTTTATATCCTTAAGGGGATATTCACAGGCTGATGAATATACTATAAAGGGAGTGTTCATTGAAAAGTTTACTCGATTTATAGATTGGCCTATTAATTCTAAGATGTATAAAACATCCTCACCTGTGATAATATCTATAATTGGAGATGATCAATTCGGAGACAAGTTGTCGAATATTTATAAAGCAATTAAAATAAAAAATAAAAATGTTATAATCAAAAAAATATCAAGTATTTCTGAAATTGAAGGGAGCGATATTTTATTTATTTCAAAATCAAAGCTTAATGAAATTGATGATATTTTAGCTTATACAAAAGATAAACCCATATTGACCATAGGGGATACTAAAGATTACGGAGAAAAAGGGGTTTTGATAAATTTTTATTTAATTGATAATAAGATAAGATTTGAGATAAATGAAACTGATATGAGCAAAACAGGATTACATACTAGTTATATGCTGTTGAACCTTGCGAAAATAATAAACCCTGTAAAAAAAGTTAAATGAAATTTTTAACATCACTTAGCATAAAGAACAAATTAGTTTTCACAATACTTTTTGTTACTGTAATTACCTCTTTCATTGGCTTTTTTATCTTCATGTATACACATGTCAATAGTTTAAAAAGTGATATGATTCATAACATGGAAATGCAAACAAAGCTTATTGGGGAATATTGTATAACCCCTCTGATATTTGACCGTAAAGATGAAGCTGATTCTGTTCTTAACAAATTAAAATCAATTCCTCTTATTGAAAATGGCGAATTATATAATGAAAAGAATAATTTGTTTGCTGAATATAATAAATTAAAAACATCAGATAATAAAATAAAAATTAGATCTTCAATATTGTTTAATAATAAAGGTAATTATGGCTTTAAATTTAAAGATGATAAAGTGTATTTTTTTAAAACCATAGTTTATGAGAATGAAAAATATGGAACATTATTTATATGTGCATCTACAATAGATTTTATTAAAAATATTAATAATTATTTGTTGACAATGTTATTACTGATGTTTGTTTTGTTAATTATTTCATATTTATTAGCTAATAAGTTGCAAAAATTTATTTCAGGACCAATATTAGCTTTAGCATCATTTACTGAAAAAGTATCCGTAACAAAAGATTATACTTTAAGTATTGAAACTAAAGGTAAAGATGAAATTGCAGTTTTGTATGATGGCTTTAACAAAATGCTCGAACAAATTAATAAAAGAGAAAACGAAAGAGATTTAGCTGAGAGTTCATTAAGAGATAGCGAGAATAAGAATAGAACTTTATTAGAGGCTATACCTGATATGATATTTATTCTTGATAGAGAGGGTGGAAAATACAAATATTTCAAAGCTAAGGATGAAAATTTGTTACCAATGCCGGGAAGCAGGCTTATAGGAAAGACCCTTAAGGATTCCGGGTTTACGGTAGAGGATATCAAAATGATAAATAATCATATAGATAAAGCCTTTAAAACAAAACAAGCTCAAACATTTAATTATGAATTAAATGTTCAAAAAGGTCTTGGTTATTTTGAAGCTAGAGTATTAGCATTAAATGATTTTGATGTTTTGGGTATAGTCAGAGATATGACTGAACATAGAGAAACAGAAAAACAGCTCGGTATAGAAAAAATTAAAGCTGAAGCTGCTGAAGAAGCTGACAAGCTTAAATCTGCTTTTCTGGCGAATATGTCTCACGAAATAAGGACTCCTATGAATGCTATTATTGGGTTCTCAAATCTCCTTAGAGAAGAAGATGTTACTGAACAGGAAAAAAATGAATATATTGATATTATTAATAAGAGCGGAAATAATTTGGTACATTTAATTGACGATATTATTGATGTATCAAGAATTGAAGCAGGGCAATTAGTTATTAGAAAATCTGAATGCAATGTTAACATTGTTATGGAAGAAATCTTTGATTTTTTTGATAAAGATAAGATAGTTGTTGAAAAGAAAAATTTAACCCTTACCTTGAAAATACCTGAAAATGATAGTGAAATATTAATTATTACAGATGAACATAGATTTAAGCAAATTTTAACTAACCTGCTCTCAAATGCATTGAAATTTACCGAAAAGGGTAGAATAGAGTTTGGTTATAATTTTATACAGAATCAGCAATATATTCAGTTTTATGTTAAAGATTCCGGAATCGGAATTCCTAAAGATTCTCTCGAAGTCATATTCGATAGGTTTAAGAAAATTGAGAATAAGAGAGAAAAACTATATGGAGGTGCTGGATTAGGTTTAGCTATTTGCAGTAATTTAACTGAATCTCTGGGTGGAAAGATATGGGTTGAGTCTGAAGAAGGAAAAGGAGCTACGTTTTATTTTACACTTCCTTATAAGCCATCAGATTCTAAGGTAAATGAAAAAAAGATTTTAAATATAGAGGGGAAAGATTTCAACTGGAGCAATAAAACTATTTTGGTTGTTGAAGATGAAGATTTT
>CAZMDE010000387.1:0-2893 GCA_964564355.1 uncultured Bacteroidales bacterium
TAAAATAAAAAAAATATATAAATAATAATAATGATACAACCATCATCATAATAATCACTTTCTTTATCAAAATAAGGCGGTACGGTTTTATTGAGAACCCCAGAATATGCCTGTGTTATATGGAAGCACGCTAATACAACAGATTATTTTAAAATTCCATAGGAAATTTTATCACAAGAAAATTTAATTTATAATTTTGTTACAGGTTCCTTAACAATTTAAATTCCAGTTGGAGTAAAATTTATTAGAAATCCTATACTAATTGCAATCTAAGATGTGGATGGATTTTATAATTCTGAAGGTTAAAATAATGAATTTGTTGGTATTTTGGAATATGATTCTGAATATACAGTTAATACCTTACCAGGAACTTTCTTAACTTATAAACAAAATGGAGAAATTGCCTTTAGATTACGAAAAAAGAGAGATTAATATAAATATAGTTTGTTCTAAAGTGATTATACTTTAGGTTCTGGGGTCGTAAAATAAATATAATTAGGTGTCAACGATTAATTGACATTCACAATAAGAGCAGATTTAGATTTTGCGGACTGATATATAAATAAAATATATAAAAATTTTCTTTTTTTTTCATAACTAATTTTATAGAATAAATTTATTTTCTTTATATATAATTAATTAATTTTATATTAATTTCAAATCAAATTTATTTTTATTGACTTTTTCTTATGTTAAAAGGCCGGATAACACTTGGTTTTTATCATTCAAACCGGCGCATTTAATTTAAAAATGACACTCTTTTTAAATTTCTTTTATTTGCACGTAACCGTTATACCTATAACTTTGTTTTTTCATAAACGCATATTCACCGTTAATCAATAAATCCAGCCACATTTTTAATTTTTCTTCTTTATTTAATTGTTCTAAGCTGCCGATACCTTTAAATTTGATTTCACATTTATTATCCGAATCAATATAAATATAAGATTTGGGTGAAATTGCAGAAAAGAAAATCAATTTCTTTTCTAATTTTAGGGCACCAAGATTCGAATTGTGAATTTTGTTGGCTGCCAGTAATCTATCATAGCCTTTTTGAGATACCACCAACGAATCAGTATCACAATAAAGGGCAGTTGCAATTCCGGCAATTCTTTAAAATTCGGATAAATTCGCTCTGGCCTTTGCCGTTATATAAGAAATAACATGCACCAAACTACCCGTTTTTTTACCGTAGATTTCACTATTTTAAAATTAAAGTTAAAAAACTTCTTCCGTTAAAGGTTAAACACCTAAACAATCAAATTTGCCCTGTGTGTGTTTATAAAAATTGTTTAATTCCTTTATATTTTATTTATAGCCAATAGATTCGAATTTTGGTAAATTATCTAAATTAATATTTTGCGATTTAAAAAAGTATTTTGAAATATTAAATTTGGCGTCTTATAAATCTTTTTAAGTTGTTAAAACACTAGTTGGAAAAGTTCGTTAACCATATTTTCCGGACGCGGAATTCATTATTAATTTGTATAGTTAACTTAATTACGGATTGGTTTATTTAAATTCAGATTTTTTAGCATAAAAAGTCGTTATAAAATCTTTTAAAAAAGCCAAATTATTGTCCCATTCAAAATAACCGATTGTAGATACATTTGCTTTTCTTAAAACAGCTTCTTTTAATTCGCAGCCCCATATTAATATTGCTTCTTCATCTTTTGGCTGCGAATAATTCAATGGATAATATAATTATTTGTTTTTTACAACTGGTAGCATAGCAACGGCTAATAAATCGTGAATAAATTAAAATTATTTAACTAAATATAATTTCATATCGTCGATTTAATTGGCATCTTCAATTTTAGTGAATAATTAACTGTTAAAAATTAATTTTACTTAGCCGTTTGGTAAAGCATATTACATAACATTTGGATAGCTTGAATTAATATCTAAGTAATAAAGGAATTCATCTTTTGTATAAGTTGGCGTAATAATATTTTGCACAGAATTTTATTTTTAAAAGATACCAACATTAAAAACACATGTCCTCCCGCCATGATAACTTTTTCTAAAGGCGATTCTACTTGTATTCGTTGGCGTTATTATTTATTTTAAATGTGCCGGTTAAATAAAATATTTCATTACATGACTTTGAATAAATTGTGGTAACGAACCTTAGAAATTTAATTTTAAATGCGCCTTTTCTTTTTCGTCAAACGGAATTATTTCTTTTATTAATTTTAGCACATTATTATATAATTCAGCCAGAATAGATACATCTTTTTAATTATATTGTTAAATTATGTCAAATTTTTCTTCAACTGCCTCCCAGGTCAGAACTTCATTGAAATCATAAGCATTTTCTAATTTTTAAAATTATTCGTTATTAAAAGATTTGCAGGCTTATTTTAACGACATGCAAGATCCGAGCATAGTAAACAAATCTTGGAATATTAAATTTGAATATTAAAAATATTTTATTTTACTTTCCGAACCGACTAACTGGCAATTTTTATAATCTATATTTAAAAAGTATTTAAATATGTATAAGTAATCGTAACGATTAGCGTTAAAGCCCCATAAATATATTTTTTTATTTCTGTTAACGGCAATTTCAATTAACAAATATTAAATGAACAATTCTAAACATTCCGGACCTATAACGGTCTCAACGGTACAGCCTTCTTTCAGCCAAGAAACGGCATAACATTCACAGGGTTAACTGATAAAACATTCGATATCAAAAAATATGTTAATTACTTCTTTATTTTCTGTTCTTTTGCTAAATATTTGTTTTCCTTTAAATTACTTAATAACGGAATTTTCAAATTACTTTAATCTATTCATTGTTAAATAACCCTATAATTTAAAATAAGCAATCAATTTATTAAAATCTTCAATTAAAAATATGTGTTAATTAAAAATTAACAATTTAATT
>CAZMDE010000388.1:0-2890 GCA_964564355.1 uncultured Bacteroidales bacterium
CGCAATCCTCGGCATCCTTGCAGCCATCTTAGTTCCTAGCATGCTCAACATCGTGAACAACGCCAGTGACCAGGTAAACGAATCAAATGCAAGAGCTCTTTACTCGATTGCACAATCTGCAAATGTTAAACTTACAGTTGAAGGCACCCCACCTGGAGATGACACTTATACTTCAGCTGCTGACGGCGCAACTGCCATTATGACTGAGATTGCTGCAAACCTTGGTGCTGGATTTGATGCAGCTTACACTGTAACAGTTGCCGGTGGCACAGTTACTTCCGTAACGTACGATTCAGTAGCATGGACACCTTAGTATCAAATCAACACGGATGAGAATATGACCTTTAAACCTCTGGCATTTATTTGCCAGAGGTTTTTTTACAAATTACAGCTATAATTTAAATTAATTATCAAATGAAATTCATCGTTACAATTAGGTATTTGGATTAATAGTTTTAATCATTATCAATTAATCATGCAATAGAAAATATAATCAGAAAATTATTACCGTATGATCTACTCAAAAAACAAACTGCATAATACATCCGGTAGAAATTAAACGATTTATATTCTGCATACAAATAATCGAAAGGTGGAATCGTTAATGCTAAATATTTTTAATAAAATTAATGTCCCGAAAAGATATTTTATAAAATTAATATCATCATTTCTATCCATAGTTCTTATTTTGACGGTAATACCTGTCGCGATTCTTGCCGATATGACATCAGGAAATTTTAACTATATAGAATCGGATGGTAAGGTAATTATTACTAAATATTTAGGTCCTGCAGGCAATGTCAGCATACCCGCAACAATAAATGAAAAACAAGTTGTTGGAATAGGTGATTATTGCTTTTATAATAGCTTTGGAGTTACAGGAATAACTTTTAACTCCAGCATAACAAGAATAGGCACATGGGCCTTTGGATATTGTTCCGGTCTTACAGACTTAAGCATACCGGCTGGCGTTGTATCTATAGGAGACTCTGCATTTCAGAATTGCAGTAATCTTACCAGCATTTCCATACCTGAAAGTGTCAATTCAATAGGCAGCAGTGTTTTTTGGAATTGTGGTAATCTTCAAAACATACTAATTAACGAAAACAATTTATTCTACTCAAGTGAAAGTGGAGTAATATACAATAAAGATAAATCAACAGTAATCTCATGCATTCAAAGCAAACTGGGAAGTGTAATAATACCGAGCAGTGTATCGATAATTGAAAATTACGCGTATTACAACTGCTCTGGTATAACTGAAATAGCATTGACAAGCAATATTGTTTCAATTGGAGATTCTGCATTTGAGAATTGCTATCTCTTGAACAATATAACGATTCCTTCGAGCGTAGCTACAGTTGGTAATAGAGCCTTTAAACACTGTAACAGTTTTACAGAGATATATATACCTGACAGCGTCATTAACTTAGGAGAGTAAGCATTTAAGTATTGCAGCAACCTGTTTAATATCCGCCTTCCGAACAGCATAACTTATATATCCAATGGAGCCTTCTCGGGCTGTAGCAGCATTACAGACATTTTCATACCTAATAGTGTTACAACAATCGGTAAAAGCGCGTTTTATGGATGCAGCAGTCTTACAAGCATTATCATACCGGATAGTGTTGTTAATATCGGTGATGATATTTCTTCAGATGAGGGGGCGTTTTCATATTGCACGAGCCTTGGAGAAATCACTCTCTCAAAAAATCTAACAACTATCAGCGATTCCACTTTTTCATATTGTACGAGTCTGCTTAGTATTGCTATTCCTAACAGTGTTACAAGGATTGGGAACAATGCCTTTGGGAGTTGCAGTTATCTCACAGACATATCTCTTTCTAATGGATTGATTGAGATTGGTGCTTTTGCATTTTCATCCTGTAGTTATTTGGCCGATATTGCTATACCAAACAGCGTTGAAAGTATCGGATTATACGCATTCGCAGAATGCTATGGTCTTCAACGTGTGGATTTTGGAGTTAACATACAAACAATAGAACCTTTAGCTTTTTATAGTTGCATTGCGTTTTCATCCGCATATTTTTATGGTAATGCTCCTATAATTGATTACCCCTTGTTCAATGAATCATATGCAGTTAATGTATATTATCTTGCAGATAAAACCGGATTTACAGAATCTGAATTGTATAACGACTATACACTTGATACATTTGGCATTTATGCTCCTTCAACACCCACAAATCTTGTCTGTAATGGTAAAACAGACACAACGGTTAACCTTTTCTGGTCGGCAGTAAATGAACCGGGCATAACAGGATATGACATATTCAATGGAAATATTAAATTAAACCCTATACCGTTGACTGAGACTAACTACACAGTCACAAATTTGGAATCATACACTGAATACTCATTCACAGTAAGATCTGTAAACAATGGTGGGGCTTCATCAAACAGTCTGCCTTTAATAATAATGACGGACTTTTCTAAAGGTGATACAAATGGAGAAGGGGTCATAGACATTTTGGATTTAACTGCAATAAAACAGCACATACTAAAAATTGGTAATTTGGACGGAGAGTTTAAATCTGCAGCTGATATAGATACTGACGGCAGAATTACTGTTGCTGATTTATTAAGAATAAAGAAGCATTTATTGGGTACTCAGACAATAAGTCAATTAACAATAGATTTTAAAGGATCCTCGCTTGGAGACCCATCACGTGCTTCATTGCCGCCAGCCGGAGGTGCACATAATTTAATAGTTACATACCAAAACAATACCAACTTGACTCAAAACACAGCATTGATTGTGAATGTAATAAAAAGCAACGAAGTGACTGATTCATATATTATGAGCAAAATATTCCTGCCATCTGAAGAATTCGATCTTATACAGGACATCTATATTCCTTCAACATTG
>CAZMDE010000389.1:0-2880 GCA_964564355.1 uncultured Bacteroidales bacterium
GCCAATGTCAAGGTGCTTTTTAAATATAATATTATAAAGATTTTTATCTTCCCCTGTGCAAATGTCATCTCTCTTAATATAGAGCTGAATTCTGCCTGTATTATCCTGAATCTCGCAGAAAGAAGCAGCACCCATTATCCTTCTGTGCATAATACGGCCTGCTATGCTTACATCCTGATAAAGGCTGTTATCCCTTGGGTAGTTGGCAAGTATCTCTGCAGCATTCACATTTATATCATAGCTTTCTGCAGGATATGGGTTTATCCCTGATTTAATGATTTCTTTCAGTGATTCCCGCCTGAATAATTCCTGTTCGCTTAATTCAGTACTCATTATCTTCTTACTTCTAAAAATTGGTCTGCAAACCTACTAAAATTTTCCAAACCAAGACCATCCCCAAAGAAATTTTAAACGGATTTAATGAATAAATATATCGTGCCTTAAGCAGATTAAAGCTAAAATAGCTTAATGGTTCCCTCTCCTCATTTACTAATTAACAAACCAATTAACCATTGAACAACCTCTAAATAAGTAAATTAAAATATTACTTTTTTGGAGGAATGGATATATAAGAACCATTAACATCTCCCAAGCATATTGCTGTTATATTTTTAATAACATCAGACACGTCAATTGTTATTGACGGATTACTAAACAACCAGTCAGGTAGAATGACCTTGTTCTTATCAACGAAATTATTGATAACCCCTATATATCTCCTGTTAATCACCAAAGCATCTTTAGGATCAATTTTTTTATCATTATTAACATCTGCTGCTAATCTTTTCAGGGATGGAGGACCTATAATCTTTTTTAAACCAATATAATCTCTGTTTACGATAAGCGCATCTGAAGGGTTACTACCTCCCCATTTTTTAGAAGTTCTGGCTACAAGCTTATAATTACCTTTATAAATATCTGTAAAAACATAGAAGCCATTATCATCAGTTTCAGTTTTTTCAACTAAAGAATCATCCATGGTCAGAAGTGAAATATTAGTGATTGTATTATTTGTAAGACTGCTCATTGCAGTAGAATCTTTATTTTCATATTTCACATGACCGGATATAGCTAATCTGTATCGGTTACAACCAAGAGTAAAAAGTTGAACTATTTTAGATGTAACTATTGCACAGCTATTAGTTATTTTACATGAATATATCCCGCTATCCCCGCACTCAATATTGTTAATAGTAAATTTACTGTTAGTTTCTCCGTCAATAATATTACCGCTTTTTATCCATTGAAAAGAAATGGGAGGTGTTCCTATTGGAGACAAAGAATAAAAAACATTATCACCTGGATATTTAACCTGTTTAATGAATTTAGTATTTAAAATAGGTGGGGAATTAACAGTTAAAATGAATTTTGGAAGTGCTCTTGTTCCGCATTTATTACTTACTTTACAGGAATATAAATCATAATCAGAAAGGTTAATATTGCTTTTGGTATAAGAGGAATTGGTTGCTCCGGTTATATTATTTGCTCCTTTAGTCCATTGATAGCTGAGATTTGTTCCCTGTGTATTTAAGGTAAATATTACATTTTCTCCCTGACATTTTGTCAGGTTAGGAATTGTATCATATATTATTGGTAGTAAATTTACTGTTAATGCTACAGTATTACTTGTAGCGCTTCCGCAACAATTATTAACTATACATTTATAGTTACCTGCATCTGAAGCTTTGATTATTGATAGTTGGAAGTTTGTAAAGGTTGCTCCGGGAATTAGCTGGCTATTCTTATACCATTGATAAGATAAAGGAATGGTTCCGGTGGCAATTGCATCAAATGTCATAATGCCTTCCTCACATTTCTCTGTTATGCCCGATGGGCTAATGGATATTGTTGGAGCTGTGCCTGTATAAAAGTTTATAGTTACTTCATCATAACTAGAACCGCAGGAATTTGTTATTGTCCATCTTAATAAATAAGTACTTCCAAGAAGGCCTGTAAATGCACTTGAAGGATTATTTTCTTCTATAACATTACCTCCTGTACCGCTAATTATATTCCATTTTCCCACTCCCTCTATTGGTGTATTAGCTGATAATGTGGTAGATGTGGCTGTAATATTAATTTGGTTAGGTCCTGCATCTGCTTGTGTTGGTAAAGGATTAACTACCATAATCGCTGTGTTTGATGTGGCTGGGTTACCTGTTGAACAAGCTGCGTCGGATGTTATTATACAGGTTACTATATCATTATTTAGTGGTGTATATGTATAATTGCTGATTGTTGACTGTTGACTACTGACTGAATTTACTTTCCATTGATAAGAAGGTGTTGTTCCTCCATTTGTCGCTGTTGCAGAAAATGTTACACTTGTTCCTGAGCAAATTGCACCTGTTGGATTTGCAGTTATGCTTACACTTACAGGTAAATATGGATTAACTGTAATTGTAATTGCATTTGATGTGGCTGGGTTACCTGTTGCACAGATGGCATTGGATGTTAACACACAGGTAATAATGTTTCCATTTGTAAGTGTTGTGCTTGTATAGGTGCTGTTATTTGTTCCTGCATCAGCTCCATTTAATTTCCATTGATAGGAAGGTGTGGTTCCACCATTGGTTGCTGTTGCAGAAAATGTTACACTTGTCCCTGAACAAATTGCTCCTGTCGGGTTTGCAGATATGATTATACTAACTGGCAAATTTGGATTAACTGTTATTTTGACACTATTAGATTTACTGCATCCTGTAGAAGTAATGGTTTCAGTTAAAGTGTAAGTTGTGGTAACAGTAGGGATGACAGTAGTATTAGCAGCAGAAGAAGTAAAGCTTCCGGGAGAAGAAGACCAGCTGTAAGTGCTTCCGGCTACCAATGTTGCACCAATTGTTGCAGAAGCTCCTGTACATATAGCCTGAGGACTGCCTG
>CAZMDE010000390.1:0-1378 GCA_964564355.1 uncultured Bacteroidales bacterium
CAGTAATCTCCTATCTTATTTAAAGACCGTGGCCGAACATGTATCCCATCCCAGTTGTCAGATGTGTCAGGAAAGAAGATGGGATTATTTTCATGGTCCACCCAATTAATCAAATCATTGCTATATGAAAGATAACCTCTGTCACCTCCCATTTTAGGTGTATACCCTGCAAAAAATAACATATATTGATATTTTTTGCCCTTATATTCTACTAAACTATCTTTTAAATTAACCAAATCAAATTCGTGTGCAGCACCAAAATGTTTGTACACAGGATTATGCTCATAAAGTTTGAATGGACCTTCAGGGTTATCAGCAATTGCAAGCATAAAACCTTTCCATTCAGGAAATTTCTGTACAGAATAAAGTATTGCCACCTTATTTTCATTGGTTACCACAGCACCATTTGCATACAAATTATCATATTCCTCAGTATAATCAATTATTGGATGAAGTACTTTCCAATCTTTTAAATTATCACTAACCGATACACATAAACTACGTCTGGAAGCTCCTTCTTCATTTCCTTTCATACCTGCCATGGAATACATATAATATCTGTCATTATAATTTATGATAGCACCGGGAATAATCTGTTGTTCATAAAATGAACCATCCGGTCCATATTTTATCACTTCGCTTTCCGTTTGTTTTAGCCATTCTCTTTCTTTTATTGAAAAAGAATCGATTGTAGTTATGTAAACTTCATTAAAAAGGGGTTCTAACTTCCCTTCCCATTCTCCCAAAGGACCTCTTATCCATTCAGTTACATCTCCAATCCAAAACCTGAAGTAATTTCCGTTTTTCAGTATTTTAACAAAAGCTGGATATTCAATTTTTCCATTTTTTGTTTTTAATACAGTTTCCTTTCCTTTGTCCAATAAAACAATTTGTATCCCATTTTTTTTGATTTCCAAATAAGCCTTTATGTTTAATTCCTGATTTCCGGAGAAGAAAATTTTTGTATCATTACTAATTTGCGAAGTTAATTCGTAATCACCCTTTACTATTTTAGTATTGACAGGATATATCTTTCTTTCTGAATTGCAAGCAAATAGAAATACTATTGCAAGAAAAATTATTAATCTTGTGTTCATAATATTATTTTAGAAATTTGATTATAAAAATCCGCTTAAACTTTGATTACTTAAATCTCGGTTTAAGCGGATTTATGTTTACTTAATCACCCGATTTTCAATAACCCGGATTTTGTTTTAAATTTGGATTTAAAAGAGTTTCATTTAGTGGGATAGGCATATATTCATCGTGATTCACATTAAATTTATCACCTAATACATCTTTAGCAATTCCCCATCTTACAAGATCAAAGAAACGCTTACCTTCAATAGCAAATTCCACTCTTTTTTCATGTACAATT
>CAZMDE010000390.1:1388-2864 GCA_964564355.1 uncultured Bacteroidales bacterium
TCGAAGTTAAGTTGAGTTTTATCTGGTAACCCTGCTCTTTTTCTTACCAAATTCAATGCCTGGAGACCAGTTAAATTTGCTTTTCCATTTGCACCTCTAAATATTGCTTCAGCATAACCTAAAAGTACTTCTGAATAACGAATCATTTTATAATTGGCATCAGCCTCCCCATGAATTACTTCCGGTCCGTAAATATATTTCCTTGCATTATGTCCAGTATATGGACTCCATGAGGAACGATAAGTTTCTCCGAATACAATATCACCATCGACCAAAACGGTTGCTTCCCTTCGTAAATCGCCTGGTTCAAATGCATTTGCAAGAGATTTGGTTGGTACAGAGAATCCATTACCCCCCCATTTAATGCTTGGAACATCTCTCGGACGTATCCATCCGTGCATTTTAAACCCGTTACCAGCATCTCCTGTTCCTGCTGCATATTGAACCTCAAATAGAGATTCAGGCAAATTATCACCTTCTTTATTCGCAAAATTTATGGCATAGTTGTTCGTTAGATTATACTTCCCCGAATTAATAATATCAGCATATACATCAGCAGCATCCTGCCATTTTTTCATGTTTAGATAAGTATATCCCAATAATCCCTGAGCAGAACCTTTAGTTGCTCTCCCTGCATCATTGCCTGTATATGCAACCGGAAGCGAACTAATAGCTTCCAACAGGTCTTTTACTATCATCTCCCATGTCTGTTCGGCTGAAGAACGTGACATCGTTTTTAGTTCTTCCGTATTTGTAGAAGTAACTAATGGTACACCATTAAAACGGATGTTTAAATGAAAATAATATAGAGCACGCAAGAAATATGCTTCTCCCAAAAGACGATTTTTACTTGGAAAATCATCCATTTCCCCGATTTTCTCCAAAGCTTTATTAGCTCTGAAAATGCCGGCATAATAACCATTCCAAACACCCCCTATTAACCAATTAGATAATTGAATATCAAAGCTATTGAATTCTTCCAGTTGAGGAGTATCACCTGGACCACCCCCACCTTTTTCAGTATCATCAGACCAAATGTCGTCTCGCATAATAAAAGCATTGAAAGTATTAAACTGCTGTAATTGATTATATATACTATTTACGGCTTGAATTGCATCCGATTCGATTTTATAGAAACTTGCGTCGGATATTGTACCATATGGAGACTTATCCAATAATTCTTCCCCACATCCCATAAAAGAGATTAAAGGAATGATTATAAGCATTTTTGATAATATATTTTTCATATCTGTAATTATTAAAGTGTAACATTTATTCCAAAAAGTATTGTCCTGGGCATAGGATAGGTAATCTGATCATTTCCTGCATTAAGTGCATTGGAAATATTGATTTCAGGATCATAACCACTGTATTTGGTAATTGTGAATAAATTATTCGCAGAGAAATAAATACGAAGGCTTTGTAAACCAACTTTTTTAGTTAATTCGGGGCTCACCGAATATCCTAACTGTATAT
>CAZMDE010000391.1:0-2861 GCA_964564355.1 uncultured Bacteroidales bacterium
TTCCATTTTTGTGCAGAAATAGTTATAGATAAATCCCATAACTATAGCCAGAACAATCAATCCAAATCCATATATTATTGCCAGATTCTGTCCACTTATTAATTGTAATCCCATAAGTTCAGGTTTCGTTAATCCAATAACCACAAAACCCGAATAAACCAGAGTGTAGGCAATAAACATTTTTACGCCTAATTTTGCTTTTTTCTCAGCTGCTTTGTCAGTTCCACCCTTAGATGCTGGTTCATGTAACATATATCCTCCTTTTTTGTATTCAATATTTTTTGTATCCAAAGGTATTAACATAAAGAAATTATAAAATTACTTTTTAGTTGTTTCTAAACATTGTTTTATAACAACTTATATATATTTTTGATTAAAATAATAACAGTGAAGTTTATAAGAAATTATGATTGTGATCGGTGTATTCTGAAGTGCGATATTCATCCTGTTCTTAACAGGCCAGGTAGTGCTCCCCAGCCTATAAATCCGTTGCATGCTCAATTTATAAAGCATGATATCATATGTAAGCAGGGAACAAACGTAACACATGCCATTTTCCTGGTTAAAGGTTCGGCAAAGCTTTATATTGAAGGGTTGAATAACAAAAACATTATTTTGTATATTTTAAAACCCCCTGCATATATTGGATTGTTATCATTCTTTGAGAGTCCGGTTTATTTTTATTCAGTAAGTGCATTGGAGGAGTCTGAAGTTTGTTTTATTGACCTGGGATTAGTTAAAAAGCTTTATATTGACAACCATGATCTTTTATTGAATTTGAATAAAGCTTTCGGTAAATCAGTTTCAAATATTATGAAGAAAATCATTTCACTTAACCAGAAACAGATCAGAGGAAGAATAGCTGAAAATTTAATTTATTTGTCAGATATTAATAATAGTTATAAATTTCATTTAGGCGTTTCAAGAAAAGAGATCGGTGAAATGGCTGCAATCTCAGAGGAGAACACTGTCAGGCTCCTTTCAGAGTTTTCAAGAGAGAGAATAATTTCAATTAATGGCAAAGAAATTGAAATTTTGGATATGCCTCTGCTAAAAAAGATATGTGAAGTAGGTTAATTATTCATCAAAATACCGGTAAAGTGCGTATCCAATATTGTTCTGACTTGCATCTGGAATTTGACAAAAACAGCAAGTTTCTGGTTAAGAATCCATTGAGTGTTTGCGGAGATATTTTGATTTTGGCCGGAGACATTGTTCCATTACATGATGAATTTTTAAATCATTCATTTTTTAATTTTATTTCGGGCAATTACAAACAGATATTCTGGGTACCGGGCAACCATGAATACTACTACAGGAATATTTTCGATTTTGGGAATTCTTTTAGTATAAAAATACGGGATAATGTTACCGTTTTAAATAATGTTGAACTGCATTTTGAGGATGTACATTTTATTTTCAGTACACTGTGGACGAAAATAAATGAGAAAAATGAGAAGTATATTGAGATGAATGTATCAGATTTTGAATGCATAACACATAATGAAAAAAAATTCAGAGTATCAGAATATAATAAATTGCATGAGGAAAGTCTGAATTTCGTCAGACAATCAGTTGATTCTAAAAATAATAATGTGGTTATTGTAACTCATCATCTGCCATCATTCTTATGTAATAAACCGGAACATAAAAGAAGCATTATTAATGAGGCATTCAGTGTTGACCTGACTGATTTCATTAAGACAAGTAATGCCAGCTTTTGGATTTACGGTCACAGCCATTTTAATCAAAAACCCCTGTATATTGGTAAAACAATTTTGCTGACCAATCAACTTGGATATATAGAACAAAATGAGCAGGCTGGATTCAGGAGGAATGCCTATTTTTCTTTATAATCCGAATGGCCGTTTAATTAGCTATCCTGAAATCTGTTTTTATCTTATTCTGGAGGTCAGGTATAGATGATAATACTTTTTTGAGCAAATATAATTCAGTATCGATCATCTTCCTTGTATTTATTGCATTGGATAATGGTAAGTGTTTTTCATGCAGATCGGCCTGATTTCTTAGCCGGAGTTTCATAAGGAAGTTGTAAATAAACAGGATATCATCAGCGCTGCCCGTTGTGATTATATTCTTTTCCTTAAGTGCTGAAAGCCTTTCATGGGTATTAAGGCAAACGATATTGTTTTGTAAAGAATAAGTTCTTACAAACATTGTTATAATACTTATAGGGTCTTTAAGGTTGATGGTGTCCGCATTTTTGTCAGAAAGGATATTCCCTGAAGTGATATGTGGTGGTTTGGTGTTATATGTATTATAGGCAAGATGATACAGGAATAACGGATTATTGATTATTGAATTCGAAACAGATATCCTGAGTGATTCTGTAAGTAATTCGTCGCCGAAAACATTTCTGAAATCGAAGAAAATTGTTGCATCCAGAAGGTTTTGGGATTCAGGTGTGGTTATCCAACCGGTGAAGTAGTTTTTCCAGGCAGATAAAGGCTTGCACCATTTTGGATTCTTTGCCATAATGTTGCCTTTACAGTACGAATAACCTATATAATTCAACGAGTTGCATACCCGCTCCCCAAGCTTTTGGAAGTAGTTATTTACAGCCTTTTCATTTTCTTCAGGGATATCCTCATAAATTATGGCATTATCCTGATCCGTAAGAAGTGTTTCTTCCTTTCTCCCTTCACTACCCATACAGATAAAAGAGAAACCAACCGGGGGCTCTCCTAAATCAGGTATGGTTAGTTCAAGAATCCTTCTCACCACCGCATCGGAGAATGCTGAAATTATTCCTGTTATGTATTTAACAGAGAGATCAGCATTTATTAAAGGGATAACCAGTTTTTTGAGATTGGTATAACATTGTTTTAATTCTATATCTG
>CAZMDE010000392.1:0-2853 GCA_964564355.1 uncultured Bacteroidales bacterium
CTTTTTTTATACCACTTACATTAGGAACATTTCTAAGGAAGTCACCAATATCCCTCGCAACTTTATTATCAAACTGCTTGCTGTATATAACATTTTTAAGATAAGGCGTATTTAACTCATCTTTTATTTCAACTTCCTTCAACTTTACTGTATCCTTTATTTTCTGTGCAAAACCACTATAGGATAGTGAAGAAAGAACAATTAAAACAATTACATTTTTCATATTATTATATTTAAGTTGTTATTAATCACACCTCATTCTTCAGCCTAAAAGTGATAAGTAAATTTAAATTGATACAATTTTTGCTGAAATTAGGTATAATTTTAATGTCTTGAATCTGAAAGTCTGATATTATTTTTGATTAATTCAGAATCTTTTGACAATAGGAAGTTTTTGGTTGAATCAGGAAGAAAATCAAGTATTTCATTCAGTCTATCTTCTTTTATTGCCTTCCTGACCTTAGATGCACTGACGTAATTATCAACACTTCCAAGAGCCAGCCTTTCAATTTCAATCAGCTGAATATTGTTTGCTGTAAGAATCTTTTTCATTGCACGGTTATATTCAGCAGTGGTTTTAGAATAAATTTCCGTGCCTACATATCTTTTCTTAATGTCGAGCACTGGCGCAATATGCTTCACAAACACATTTACATCAAGTTCTGTTTGTTTTTGAATGATGAAATCTACCTTTTCGTTTTTTAAAAAATAAGATGGGAATGTGGCAGAAGATACAATGTAATTTCCTCCTTTTAA
Source organism: uncultured Bacteroidales bacterium (assembly GCA_964564355.1). Taxonomy (GTDB): domain Bacteria; phylum Bacteroidota; class Bacteroidia; order Bacteroidales; family JAGODS01; genus CAZMDE01. The sequence goes on from CAZMDE010000392.1 coordinate 757, forward strand.
CATGACTACATTTTTCAAATGTTTGGTGCCATCTTTAATTAATTTCCATCTGGTTTGAAAATTAAATACAGACTTTTCCTCTTCAACTACAAAAAGATACAATATGTCATTTTCTGAAGCTGCTTTTTCAATTAGATATTTATGCCCTATTGTAAAAGGATTGCAATTAACAACAATGGAAGCTGTGTTCTGACTATTCAGATCTGCTTTTTTTGATTTAAGGTATGACTTATAATTATCTATTGTCTGGTATCCGAATTCAAGGAGAGCATAAGTAGGAAGCGCAGAAGCCACTTCAGTGTAAGCCAAGCCATGAAACTTTTCAATATTTTCAGGACTTGTAAATACAAATACAGTTTTATTTACCAATAAAGACTTATTACCAAGATGTTCAACAATAAAAGAGAATGCAGTAGTATCCCTGTATTTTGGTGAAACAGCAACGAATTTCAGTATATTTTTTTCAAGTGAACCAGTACCAATAAATTCATCATTAAGATTTTCGAGAATTACAGTATAATCAACCTGCTCAGGTAAGAAATCAAAACCTAATGGTTTTAAAAAAGATTTAATCTTTTTAACATCATATGGATTTTTCATGTCCATTACCTCATACCTGTAATCGGTATTTTCAATAATCATACTATACGCTTCTTTTTATAAAATACAGAAATAAGGCAATAGCAAGCAAATCTGCAGAGCCACCAGGAGATATGTTGTTATCATGACAAAATGCCTCAAGTGCTAAATAATTATGTTGTTTTTTCTTTTCATTCTGCGAATTAAAAGTAATCAGGGATAATGATTTTAATCGTTCAAGCACTTCCGGGCTGCTTCTGTATATAACATTTGTGTCATTGTTATTAGCAATCAAATGAAGAAGAGCGCTTGATAATATTTTTTGTTTTTCTGAAAAATCAAGCTTTTCCAAATCATATTTATCCAGCACTGATAGACCGAAGTTTATAGCCGTTGTGAAACCGCCTGCCACTTCAAGCCTTGCTCCTCCTGCATTTGTCCCGTATTTACTAAAGCATTTTTTTCCATGAGTTACAGCAGCTTGTTTGTTATCAAATTCTTTTAATACATCTTTACAGATAATCTTTGTCATTTCAGAAAATAGATTCAGATCAAATGAATCATTTTCTGCTATCAGCTTAGCAGATGCAAATACAGCAACTCCCAGTAAAAAGATAATCCCTTTCTGGGTGTTGACTCCCTTGGTTGCAGCAAACATCTCTTTTTCCATCTCAAGCCCTGATTCACGAATTGCAGGCAGGGCAGCAGATAGAGGCTTATCAAACATGAAGCCTTTCTCAGCAATCTGAAAGTAATAAGGAATTATGGCTGAGCTGCTGTTAATGAAAGAAAAATAGTCCATATCTTTATGAATGCCCGGACCGTAAAAATCAACCAGTCCCGGCTTGGGAGAAACAGAAATTTCATAAAGTATAGCCCTTGCAGCGCAGGAGGCGAGGACATTGCAAACCTTCTTTTTCCCCCGGATCAAAAGATATTTATTTATTTCCTCTGATATAAACCCGCGTAGCTCCTCATATGAATGGCGCTTTGAATGCATGCATTCAAGTGCAGAATAAGAACCGCAAAAAATGCACAATTTATTTTTCCCTGAAGAAATATAGTTACCAGCGGAATCAGTAACATCAATATCTATGAGTCTTCCCAGTGGATGTTCTTCTTCAAAGCTTTCGCAAAGCTGCTTAATATGTTGAATATCTGAATCAGGATGATTTAATGAAGCAGCAAAGTAATGCCCGGCATCATCAATACTTTCAGATTCATCTGCAATTTCAATTAAATTTGCTTTCAGAAACAATTTAAGCTGATTTAAAGCAAGACTGAAAAATTGTTTGATATTTTCAGAGGTTTTAGGAAATCCGGGAATGTTCAAAGAATAGCTGATAGAAGCAAAGTTTTTATTCTTAATTCTTTCTTTTATTATTGAACGTTGTTCCTTTGCTTGCAGAATCCTATTTAAAATCTTATCACAATTTTCCATTCTCAATTCTCTTTCACCTGCCTGATAACATCTATAATGGTTCCGTCGCGATACTCAACTATTCCCACAATTTTATC
>CAZMDE010000393.1:0-2851 GCA_964564355.1 uncultured Bacteroidales bacterium
CAGAGCCATATTTAATGAAGTCATTATATTTTATCACTTCAGCACGGATAAAGCCTCTCTCAAGGTCACTGTGAATAACTCCTGCAGCTTCCTGTGCATTCATACCGTCTTTAATTGTCCAGGCTCTTATTTCTTTTGGTCCCTGAGTTAAGAATGATTTCAGATTTAACAATTTATATGCAGAACGGATAAGTATATTAACAGAAGGCTCTGTCAAACCAATATCTGCCAGAAAAGCTTTGCGGTCTTCTTCGCTCTCAAGTTCAGCTATCTCAGCTTCCATCTTACCTGCTATAACAAGTATTTCCGTATTCTCATTCTGCAAGGCATTTCTGACAGCATTAACGTATTTATTGCCTTTAACAGCAGAGCCCTCGTCAACATTGCAAACATAAAGCACCGGTTTGTCAGTAAGCAGACAAAGATCAGCTATATGTTTTTTGTCTTCTTTGGGAACGTCAGCGGTTCTTGCTGATTGAAAAGATTCTATATGGTTTTTATAGATGTTTAATACTTCAATTCCTTTTTTAGCATCCTTATCACCAACCTTAGCAGCCTTTTCAAGCTTCTGTAATTTCTTATCAATTGATTCCATATCCTTAACCTGAAGTTCAAGGTCAACAAGCTCTTTATCCCTCACAGGGTCAATTGAGCCTTCGATATGGGGCAGATTAAGGTCATCAAAGCATCTGAGAACATGTATTATTGCATCAGTATTCCTTATATCTCCCAGAAATTTGTTGCCTATGCCTTCACCCTGACTGGCGCCTTTTGCCAGACCCGGAATATCAACTATTTCCAGCATAGTATGGATTATCTTTTGTGTTGGGACAAGCTTTGCCAACTCATATAAGCGGTTATCAGGAACATTAACAATTCCTATATTGGATTTGCTTGAGCTGAAAGCAAAATTTGTTGTTACTGCCTTTGAGTTGGATATGCAGTTAAATATCGTTGTCTTTCCTGTATTAGCCAATCCTACAATTCCACAATTCATATTAGTTCTTAGTTATTAGTTCGTAGTTGATAGTAAAATTAAATTTCAATTATCCCTTTTCAATTCTCGTATTCGTATCTTATTCTGTAATTCTCAGTATAGCCTTCTTTGCTTTTGTTAAGATAAACAATTGATTCAGTTACATCATTATTATCATTATAAGAACGTTTGATGCTGTGATTAAGCACATCATTAACACCATATTCAGCTTCTTCGATAACATTATCCCTGTCATCATAACTGAACTTCAATATATTTTTATGCTGTGTATCCTCGTCCAGCACTTCGTAAACCTTATTTTTGTCATCCAGCTCAAACACCAGCTTAGCAATGAGGTCGTCATTCAAATATCTTAATTGCTTTATTAATATCCCGTCATCATTATATTTATTGACTGTCCTGATTTTTTTATTTTTGTCTGAATCCCATTCAGTCAGCTCAGTAATCTTACCTGCATCATTGTATTCATAGGTGTGTTCAGAATGCTTCTTATTATTACCGTCAAATAATGCATGCAGAATATTGTTGCCTTTGCTGTATTCAAAAATCTCTTTATCATCTGTCTCTCCGTCAGCGTTAACAGTGTTTTTCTCAAGCAGATTCATATCAGAATCATATTTATAATGGATGGTGTCATATGTTTCATCATTATAAAATACAAATTCCTTTAGAATATTACCTTTTTCATCTCTTTCGAATTTCCTGTGGTCAGCAATTTCATTATCTTCATAATAAAGCAGCTCTTCAATCAGATAAGCCAGAGAATCATATTTCAGCTCATTAATATGCTCAATACTTCCATCAGCATTATATGATATTTCCTTAACAAGATTATTATTGTCATCAAATTCCCGGTGGTTTAAGATATACTCTTCCGGTTCTTTCACAGCCACCTCAATGTCTTCAGGAATTATATCCTTTCTGTATGATTTAATTGATTTGTACATAAATTAGTTTATTGAAATAATTTTCAAAGATAAAACTATTATTAAAGTTAAATATTATTTTGAATGTAGTATTAGTTAATGTTAATAAAAAATCTCAGATTTCTATTGCAGGGAGACGAATAATTTTGTAATTTTATCAATTAATTTATTGAATTATTGATTTGCTGATTTAACAACAATCGGGAGAGAGTTTGAATAGTGAACAATGAACAGAAAAAACCTGATTATTAAGCGTTTAATTATTTGACTGAATTTCAACATATTGCGAGGGGTTAAAGCTACCTATGCAGTACCTATGACCTACCTATACCATACCTGTCCTTTTTATGAAGATTATATTTTGTTTATTTCAATAGAATAAATACATAATAATTTTATCTTTGTATAAAATTAAGACACAAGAATCAAGTTTCATTTATAATAATTCTAAAATGCTCTGAAAGAGCTGAATATAATAGCACAGGGCAACGCCCTGTGTAAATTAGAAAAAACAATATAGCTCTGAAAGAGCGGAATATAATAGCACATGGCGTTGCCTTGAGTTTAATTATGTCGCCCTTTAAGGGCTTAAAATCACGTTGATTCATTGTTCACAGGGCTATGCCCTGTGCTGATATATTTCACCCTTGCAGGGTTCAATAAATATTTAGGACAGAAGGAACTTCGCTAAGTAACGCAAAGAAAGTTGTCTGTTATTAAAAATCCAAACTCAGGGAGATGGATTGCATATTTGTGCCGTTTTTGTCAAATACCCAGTCGTTTCTATAAGTGATGCATGGTGTGATGGATTTATGCTTGTAAATCGGAAACCAGCCTATATTAGTAATCAATCCTACTGCGCTTCTGTTCATTAACTGGATGCCTTTGTAGTAGCCAAAACCTGTTGCAATATGAAAGCCATTCTTCA
>CAZMDE010000394.1:0-2843 GCA_964564355.1 uncultured Bacteroidales bacterium
ACTTTATCAAAAGAAATTAAACATAGAATAGAATTATTGTTTAAATAAAGTTACTTTCAACTAAGCTGTGCATCTACGTCTGATGAATAATAAATGCTGTTTTGTGGTTATAAAACAGAGAATTTTGCAATTTGTAAACGTAATTATTATATTTCGTAATTTTGCAGGAAAAAAGTAACCATGAATTCGAAAGAGAAACATATAATAGGGTTGATAAAATTGAAGATTCATGAAAAGAATCCGGATGCTGACATTATATTGTTTGGTTCTCATGCAAGAGGCACTGCAAATGAGGATTCTGATTGGGATATTCTTATACTACTGAAAACATCGAATGTATCAAGACAAACTGAGCAGGAATACAGACATGAACTTTTTGATGTGGAACTTGAGACAGGAGAGTCTATTTCGACATTTGTGTATTCTAAAACTGAATGGGAAACAAAACATTCAGTAACACCGCTGTATTATAATATTTCACGTGAAGGAATCAGAATATGAGCGGAAATATAGACGATTTAATCAAATATCGTATTGAAAGATCATATGAAACTTTATCTGACGCCCGCTTATTAGCGGAGAGCAGCAGATGGAATTCCTGCATAAACAGATTGTATTATGCAGCTTATTATTCTGTAAATGCCCTGCTTTTGAAACATAATTTTAGAACGCACACGCATAATGGTTGTAAGGCAAAATTCCACCTTGAATTTGTTAAGACAGGTATTATAGACAAAGATTTGGGAAAGCTTTATTCTGACTTGTTCGACTGGAGACAGGAAGGGGATTATGCTGACTTTATATCATTTGACGAGGCTACTGTAACCCCATTGCTTGAACAGACAGAAAATCTCATTAAAGAAATTGAGAAGCATCTGAAATAGGGTCACCACTCTTTATTCATTAAAACCAAATAAATCCTTTTTAAAAAGTTATATTATTCCAAGCTCCTTTGCTTTATTTACAGCATGTAATCGGGAATCAACTTCTAATTTCAGAAGTATATTTTTCACGTGTGTTTTCACAGTGTTTAATGAAATAAATAATTTATCAGCTATTTCCTGATTCGATAAATCTTCAGCAATAAGTTTAAGTGTTTCGAGTTCGCGGTTGCTTAGCCCTGATTCTAAATTAACTTTCTTAAGTTTTTCTCTTCTTTCAATAGCAAGCTTAAGTTTATCAATTAACTTTTTAGGAATTTTGGTTTTAGATGTTGCCTGGATTTTATATACTTCATTTAGTAAATCTTTTATTCTATAATGATAGAAAATAAAAGTCATTAAAATATTCTCTTCGGCAGCATACTCCAATGATTCAATCAGGTTTGCTATAGCTTCTTCTTTATTCCCTGCTGTCTTATGCCAAATTGCATATACTGCTTTCACTTCAACCAGTGTCTCAATCCTGTTTGCTTCTATTGACATTGTTTGTAATTCGGAAAGAATTTTTTCTGCTTCTTTAAATTTTAATTGCGTTATCAGAAATAATACATAAGAAAAGTAGCCACGATCGTTTGAATATGTTATTTTATTATTGAAGTCGAGTCCATTTTCCTTAAAAAAATGACTTGCTTTTTCAAGTTCATTCTGTTCAATAAGCATAAATCCTTTCATAGCAACAAATATCGCTTTAGCAGCCGGAGATATTATGTTTTGTTTTATAATGTCTTCCGCTTCATTCAGCATCTTCATAACCTCGTCAATATCTCCACGTCCGTAGAGAGTAAGCGAATAGACCAATAGCACAATTGCTTTAAAAGAATTATTAGAATCATTTTTGCTTAAGCTATAAGCAACTTTTATATTTTCGAGTGCATCATCAAAATCTGTCCGCATAGATTCTATTCCTGCCATACAAGAATAAAGCCCTGCATAAGCGGGTTCCGATTTTGAAATTTGCGAATAGCCGCTTTCTTTCATGAATGCTATCAGCTCAGAACATTTATTGTAAGCAGAAGTATAAAGTCCCATTCGTGTCTCTATGTAAGCTAAATTTATGGCTATGGTTGATACCAGGTAATTGTTGCCCGATTTTTTACCATATGCCAGAGCTTTTTCATAAGCCCCTATACTTTCCCTGAAATGCTCACTAACCGTTTCTGCAATACCAATAGAATACCAACCCCAGCTAAACCACAAGGGGTCATCTTCTGAAAGATTTTCCATTGCTGTTTTACTATAATGAAAAGTCTTTTCCGCATTTGCTGTTAATGAATTGAGGTAGGCATAAGCAACAGATATTTTTCCCAGTAGTTTTTTAGTATGCTGAATATCCTCTTTTGCTGAGTCTTCATCACTAATTATCTTCTTTGTAATATCTTCTGCACTTAGCAGAAAAGGCTCAGCTTTCCGGATTTGACCGGCTATAATTAATATCCACGAATAGTATAAGCAAAATTCGGCACTCAACTTAATGATTTCAACAGGAAATAAATCACCATATTTCATTATAGCAGCATGCTGTCCGTTCTTCCACATTTCCTCAACCACGCTGCCAATCAATTGAATGCCCCTGATGAAATTCTTAATCTCTAAAGCATGCCCAATAGCAAAATCGAACATATTATTATCTTCAAACCAATTGCAGGCATTATTGTGAAGCTCTTTAAAAGCATCATTATCCCGCAATTGAAGCCTTTGTTTTAACAAATCAGCAAACAGGTGATGGTATCTGTACCATGTATTCTCATCATCTAATGGAATAAGAAACATGTTATTTTTTTTGAGTTCCTCAAGTATTAACTGACTATCATTCCGGTTCAAAATATCGTCACATAGTGAAGCCGACATTTGCTCCAGAATGGATGTTTGCAATAGAAATTCTTTAATATCGTCTGATTGAAT
>CAZMDE010000395.1:0-2837 GCA_964564355.1 uncultured Bacteroidales bacterium
GCGGAATAAAAGTTGGATTATGTACCCAGAATATAAGTAAACTTTCTCCCTGCCTGCAGCCTATTGTTACCTTTTCTCCTGATGAGATAGCTTCAAGAGCATTAATAAGCATATTTGTAAGAATACGCTTAAGAATAACAATGTCTGTTTTAAAAATAACATTTACCGAGTCTTTATCAATTATAATTTTCTTGTTTATCCCGTTTTTATTATAACTAATATGCTGAACTATATTATTTAAAATATCCAAAGTCTGAATATTGGTTTTAAATATAATAAACTCATCTATTTCTGTTGCAAGCAGGTCTCTTTGTAATATAATATCCTCTGACAAATCATGACTTACTTCTATTGCATGTTTAAGAAATTCCATTTTCTTTGTTGGGTCATCAACTTCTTTTATTAATTCAAGAAATCCATTAAGACTGCCTACCTTATTGGCAAAATCATGAAAGAAAATACTTTCAAGCAAATTCTTTTTCTTAGCAGTATCAATTTTATTTAGGGATAAAATAGTATATTTTTCATTTTGCCATAAAAAAGGATTAGCAGTAACAAGATAATCCATCCCAACTTCATATCCATTATACATAGAAATAATTCTGCATTCCTGGCTGATTGATTTTTGTTTATTCTGACTTTCAATAATTGTTTGAACTGTTCCGCAAAATTTACAGCTTTCAGAAGTTCCGCATCCGGCTTCTTCTTTATTGGAATTTACACATTTTATTGCTTCACCGGGTCTTAGTCCAAGGATATCTTCCATTGACTGTACATGCAAAGAATTGATAAGTACCTTATTTGAAAAAATAATTTGCCTTTTGGAGTTTAATACAGCAACTATATAGGGAAGAGAATTTAATACATTCTGTAAATAATCAATAGAAATTATATTTTTATAATCTTGTAATATTTCATTTTTTTCAGCACGACCCGGATGTGCAAATTTAGTTTTCATAGGCTAAAATATCACGGATATAATTATTTACAAATTTAACATAAATTATGTTTCTTTATAAAAAAAATAAAATTTTTAAAAATGGAGAGCAGAAACCGAAGGTTTTATTATTTCTAAATTTAATATTAATCTTTTAACTTAAAAAAAGGACAACAATCATAGATTGTTGTCCTTTGTGTGATCCTGCCGGGATTCGGACCCGGGACCCCATCCTTAAAAGGGATGTGCTCTACCAGCTGAGCTACAGAATCGTTCTTTTATTTTAGGGGTGCAAAATTACTTTCTTATTTCTAATATGCAAACCTTTATTTAAAATCATTTAAATATTTTTTGTATAAATTTGATTTTAAAAGATATACAAATATCAATCGTAATTATTTTGTATATGTTATTGGAAAAAACCATTTTTAATTTATTAGAATTATTTGCAATGCTTTTTTATTAACCAATAAAAACATGTGCTTAATTATAATATACATTGTAAATATACCCCTATAAATATTTGTTAAATAGAAGTAAACTATTGTTTAAAAATGTTAATAATTTTAATAATTGACATTTTTAATGATAAAATAATTTATTCAAATAAATAATAATCAGGTGTTTAAAATTAATTATCATTCTTTATAAATAAAAAAGATAAATAGTTGTTGTAAACATAAATAATTAATATTATATTTGTCGCATATTTAAAAGTACATTAACCTTAATTTAAATCTATAAAATCGTTTTGTTTGTTTAGAGAGTTTTGTTTGCAATTTTGATTAATCTGTTTGATGAGGTGGTTTTTTTATTACCGGTTCGGATAAACTATAGTGTAAAATGGCAAAACTAATAAAAGATAAATCAACAAAAAAGGCTAATGATATAGTCAAATATAATATTATTACACCACTAAAACATCCAGAAAAGAAACTGAGACCACCCGGAGATTTTCTTAGTAAGATTATTAACTCAATAGCTTCACCTGTTTTTGTTAAGGATGATCAGCATAAATTTTGTCTTGTAAATAAGGCATTATGCTCGCTACTTTGCCTGGAGGTGGATCAACTCATCGGCAAGACCGGTTATGAATATTTTCCTGAGGACCAAATGAAGGTATTCATTGCCAAAGACCAGGAAGTATTTAACACTGGGCGAGAAAATATTAATGAGGAATTTCTTACAGATGGAAGAGGTAATATCAGAAATATTATTACAAGTAAAACCTTATATACTGACACTAATGGTAATAAATTTCTTGTCGGAATTATAAACGATATAACTGAACGCAAGTATGCAGAAGAAGAACTCTCTAAAAAGATAAAGGAGCTGGATAGCTTTTTTTCAGTTGCTCTTGATTTATTATCCATTGCAGATACTGACGGGTATTTCAGAAGATTGAATAAACAGTGGCAGGTTACATTAGGATATTCTTTGAAGTATTTGGAAGGTAAGAAGTTTTTTGACTTTATTCATCCTGATGATATAGAAAGTACAGTAAATGCTGTCAGTGAATTATCCGCACAGAAGGATGTTCTGAATTTTGTTAATAGATATCGTTGTAAGGATGGTTCTTATAAATGGTTAGAATGGCGGTCAAGACCTGTGGGTAATTTGATATATTCTGCAAAATGGTCCGATGCTGCAAAGAAGAAAGGTCCGTTTACAGACAGGACTTTGATCGTGGCGGTACTAAGCTCCTTGTTAAGGATTACCTTCGATTTGTTAGCCATTGTCACCATGAAAACAACTACTGCCAGAAGCATTCCTATTTCTATAGCGACAACAAGGTCGAGGAAAACTGTCAGTAAAAACGTGATTACGAGTACCATGATATCCGTTGGATGAGTCTTCAGCAGGGCTTTAAATACACGCCATTCACTCATATTATAAGCTA
>CAZMDE010000396.1:0-2832 GCA_964564355.1 uncultured Bacteroidales bacterium
AGGTGACGTATGTGGGGAGGGATTTTGTGCAGGGAAATGACCCGAATTATATGAGAAAACCAACCCTTGATTTCCTTTATAATGCAGGCTGGGATGTTTCTAATCATTCAAAGCACCACGAAAATTATTTAATTACACCGGGTGCAGATGCCCCTGTTATGGGGCAAAGTTATAAGGTGTGTCAGGATTATCTGTTAGCCTGTGGCTATGAGCGAAGTGCAAGATTTGTCTGTTATCCCGATGGCAGCTTTGATGATGACTTAATTCCCTACATTAAAAACATCGGCGTGGTTTCAGCAAGAACCACAAGAATAGGCTTAAACCCAAATCCACCTGCTGACTTGTATAAATTAAAGCAGCATTATATTGGGCCAACTACAACCTTTGGCGATAATTCTAACGGTGATATTAAAGCCAAAATAGACAGTGCGATATCATCCGGTCAAACCCTTGCTATTATGATGCATAGGGTTTCTCAGGATGATCAAATGAATGTGCCAAATGACGTTTCAAATACCATTAAAACCTCTGTTTCCATGCTTACACAAGTAGCACAGTATCTGCATTCAACGGGTGTAGAGGTTTGCACTATGAGCCAGTGGTATAATGAACTTTCTACCGATAAAAAATTAACTGTTTTAGACAGAGTGGAATTGAAAAATGCAAGAGCAGCCTATAATTCCTTGCCTGAAGAGCAAAAGGCATTGGTTTCAAATTACAAAAAGCTAATTGATGCAGAGGCAAAAATGGTACAATTAGAGGCGGACGCCTTTGCAAATGCACAAGCCGCAATTGCTTTGTTGCCATTAACGGACAGTTTAAACTTAGCGGACAGGCCAAGTGTGCAACAAGCAAGAAATTGCTATGAGCTGTTATCTGAAGAACAAAAATCTTTAATTGCTAATTATAACCTGCTTTTAGCTGCCGAAGATAAAATTACTCAGCTCCAAATTGATGAGGTCATTTATACCATCAATATGCTTCCGAATATTGAAGACATCGTAATTTCTGATGATGCAAAACTTATTACTGTTAAAAATTCGTATGATAATTTGACGACTTATCAAAAGTCGCTTATAAATAACTATGGTAAGCTTATCAATGCAATGGCAAGAATAGAATATTTAGAGGTTGAGGCTGCCAATTTAGTGAAAGCAAAAATTGATGCTTTGCCGACTGCTTCTGATTTGGTATATGAAGATAAGCACTTAGTGGTTGAGGCAAGAGAGGAATATAATTCTTTGCATTCGGCAAAAGAGTATGTAACCAATCTTGAAAAGCTTGTTTATGCAGAGGCTGTAATTGCTAATTTTGAACAGCAAAGGGTTATTGATAAAATTGATGCTTTGCCCGACAATTATTCAGGAATTCCTTTGATAAGTGCCGATTTGGAAGATATTACCTATAAAACAAATGCGTTGCAACCTACTATTGACACCGCTGTTTCCTTTGAAGGGGTTTCACCAATTAAAATAACCTCCCAAACAGGGGGGAACGTAACCTCCACTACATTTGGAAAAACATTTAGCCAGCCAAAGGACTTGTCATCCCTAACCAATATTGAGATGTTACTTTGGTTCTATGAGGTAAATCCTGAGCTGAATTTAGGAAGCTTTCGGGTTGATTTGGTAACCGATTCAGGCAATTATTTTTATAAATATGTTGATGGTGCTTATTGGAAAAGATGCCCCGGAGCAGCAAGACTTCGATATGATATTTCTGAATTCTTAACGGTTGGTAATCCAAGCTTATATAATATTAAAAGTTTTAACTTTCGAATTAAAGGAACGGAGGGCATGACTCAGAGCTTAGGAGTTTTTTCTGTTTCTTATAATGCAAGAAGTGAAGCTAAAGTAATTCTTACTTTTGATGATGGCTGGCAGGATAATTATGATAATGCATATCCAATCTTAGAACAGTATGGATTTAAAGCTGTATCTTATGTGGTAAGTGATTTTGCGCAAGGAATAAATCCGTTGTATATGAAAAAGCCAACACTTGACATTTTATATAATGACGGATGGGATATTTCCAATCATAGTAAGCACCATGAGAATTATAAAGTAACCGCAGGGGCAGATGCCACCACTATGGGGGCAAGCTATAAAGCCTGCCTTGACTATCTTTTAGCCTGTGGCTATGATCGAAGTGCAAGGTTTGTATGTTATCCTAACGGCGCATTTGATGATGAATTAATTCCGTATGTTGAAGATATTGGCATTGTTTCTTCAAGAACTACAAGAATTGGTTTTAATGCAGAGCCAATTGTGGATTTACAAAAATTAAAGCAGGTTACCATAGGACCAAATACGACCTTTGGGTTGGATAACTCCTCAAATGACATTAAGGCATCCATTGACAAAGCAATTGCTTCAGGGCAAACGATGACAATAATGATGCACCGTGTATCGCTTGACAGCGAAATGAATACGCCAAATGATATTACGAATACCATTAAAACACCGGTATCTATGCTTTCGCAGGTGGCGGCTTATTTACATACAACCGGTGTGCGGGTATGTACTATGAGTGAGTGGTATAACGAGCTGCCGTCCATTAAAAAACTAACAATTGAGGATAAAGAACAGGTTATAGAGGCAAGAAATGCCTATAATGCACTTTCGGAAGAGCATAAAACACTCATCACAAATTATGTGGAGTTGACAGTTGCAGAGGCTAAGCTTTCTTATCTTGAAAACTCTGTTACAACAATTAAACAATATGCTCAAAATAAAAATGCAGTAGCCTTGACTGTTTCGCAACTTTTAGAAGTGGGGATTGTTCATGTTTTCCAAGAGGACTTAGCGGAATATAAAACTGCTATTGAAACCG
>CAZMDE010000397.1:0-478 GCA_964564355.1 uncultured Bacteroidales bacterium
AAGAAGAATATATAATATGTTCCTTATTAAAATGACTGATCAGGTAATAAGGAATCCTCAATTCATCTAATAACCATAATATTTCACAATTATAAACAACATCAAAAACTCCACCCTGACTTACGCATATAAAATCAGGCTTATAACTCTGGATGCTTTTTAACAGTCTATAATAATGCTGTGGAACATTTGAATAACCTTGTCTGATTCTATTTATTTTATTATAAACTTTTATTATAATATTACATTTTTCTTCAGGTTTTATTAAAATTAATAATGCTCCTAAGGATTCTATTTCCCTTAGTTGTTCATTAATACTTGTTTGGAATGGAACAGAAATAATAACTTTATTACCTTCGGATATAGCTTGTTTTGCAGTTGCAAACCATAAATCTTCACTCCCTCCCCATGAACTACTTGGTATGGTTGAAATAAAAAGTATTACCATAATATTAATTTATTTCTCTGTGCAACTCTA
>CAZMDE010000397.1:488-2828 GCA_964564355.1 uncultured Bacteroidales bacterium
TATGACTTCTCTAATCATCTCTGTGTAATATTTTTGTAAAAGTTTTTTCTCTTGTCATGATACTTGCTACTTGGGTCTTGTGTCTTATTTTATTGTTATGCATTAAACATTTCTATTTAAGAAATTATAAAATTTTGAAACTCTTAGATAATAATTATATTTTCTATAATTTCCATTATAGCGAAATAATAAGGCAAGCTCTGAATATAAGCGGCTTAATGTTTTTAATAATACTATTTTTGCTTTAATATCAAAATTCCAGAATATGATTTTAGTAGAACTAATGTATTTCTGACAATTATCTATAGGAGAATTTGCTGAACTTACTGCTTTATCATGATGCCTGTAAACTGCAGTATATTCATTAATAAAGCCAATTTTCCCTTTTTTTGCACTTAATAAATGCATTTGCCAATCACCTGGATAAACCTTTTCAAACCATTTGGGTAGGCTGATTTTATTACGAAAAACACTTGTCAGGTTTGGTACAAAATTAATATAAAGCAAATCCTCTAAACTGGATTCATGGTTTGGAACATCACGAAAATCTTTATGAAAAAATTCTGTCAACGTGCCTTTTTTTTCACTAAATATCTTTGCATTTGTAATACACAATGAAAAGTCCTTATTATTTTCAAGAAAATCAACTTGTTTCTGAAGTTTATGTTCATCTGTCCAGTAATCGTCCCCTTCTAAAACAGCTATATATTTTACCCCACTCTTAAAAGCATTTTCAAAGGTGTTTTTTATATTATTTATCATCCCGATATTTTTGTCACGCTTTATTAATGTGATTTTATCAGGATATTTACTTTCATAAGTTTGACATATTTGCAGGGTATTATCTGTTGACTTATCATCTCCAATCAATAAATGAAAACCAAAACTGGTATCCTGCATTAACACACTTTCAATTGCCTGAGCTATATATTTTTCATGATTATACGTAACCATCACAACACTTAGAAAAGGATTAGGCTTAAATGCTATTTCTTTTCTCATAAATTAAACTGACTTCCTAAATATCAAAAGATTTATAAACCTCAAAAATTTAAAAATTATATAGATTCTTGAATTTGTAATATCATCTAATAATTTTTTCTTTTGTTTATTTTCTAAATATAAAGTTCTATAATCCTCATAAACTTTGGTATATGATTTCCTAAATAGTGCTAAATGTTTTTGACACATATATTGTTGCAGCATATCATGATTTTCAGTCTTTCGGGTTGTAACAACCATTGAGTCATTTCTAATTCTATATTCAAATAAAACCTCATCTACATGATGAAATTCCCAACCTTTTTCAGCTAATGAAATCCAAAAGTCCCAATCTTCATAACCCAAACGCATAGTTTCATCGTAACCATTAACATTTAACCAGGCAGACTTTCTTATTACTGCACATGCATCAATAAAATTATATAAAAATTGAGAAGCTATATTAAACTCAGGAACTACATTTATTTTATTTTCATCACCAAAAAATAAAGAATTACCATATACTACGCCAATATCAGGCAAACTATCAAGAATCTGTATTCCGTATTTAATATATTCAGGTATGATTTTGTTATCACAATCCAGAGGTAAAAAATAATCTCCTTTTGCTGCCCTGATACCATTATTTCTTGCTGCTCCTAATCCTTTATTCTCCTGATTAATTATAAAATACCCTTTGCTTTCGAGTTCTTTCAATACATCAAGAGTTAATGTATCTTTCGAACCATCATTTACAATTATAATTTCTATGTCAGATTTTTTTGTATATTTTTCAACGCTTGATATTGCTTCCTTTATAAATTTACCATCATTGTAACAGGGTATAATAATAGATAATTTAATATGTTTACTTTCCTGCATTATTTATTCATTCTTTAATTATTAATTTAAACCACACTTTATTACAATCAATATATTTAATAATAAAATTATATTTTTTTAATTAAATTATATTTATCAGAATCGTAAACTATTTGCTGTAATTGATACATTTAAAGTCTTCTGATTACTATTTGGTAATTTAATAATAATTGAATCAGCGTCAAAATGATACCAGTTGTATTGTGTATTTAGAGGAACTACATAATTTGCATCCTGATTTTCTAAAGTATATAATTTAAAACGTCCTAAAATGTTATTGTCCTTCTTATAAATTACTTCAACAGTATCTTTTTGTTTGTAAAGGCTTTTAATATTAAAAATCAAATTATTACCTTTTGTTTTATCAATTCTTTTAGGTAAATTTATTTTAACCAAATGTTGAATTATTATAAAGTTGTCCGAGAGAATGATATCACCATAATCATTTTTATTTTTTCCAACTAAATATGAAAGATA
>CAZMDE010000398.1:0-2825 GCA_964564355.1 uncultured Bacteroidales bacterium
AGCAGCCTTTATTGCGTAAATAACCCCGAAGCATAAACCTGAATTAGGATCTATTGTTACATTCATTGTATTACTTCTTACTACTTACTACTTATTTTTTGTTCCTTAGTGTTAACCTTTGTGTCCTTTGTGGTAAAAAATATTTTTCTTACTTCTTACGAATTACTACTTACGACTAATTTCATTACTTCTTAAACAATTCCGAAATATTCATAGAAAGAGTTAAGTAGTTTGGCGACCTTGTCAGATGATATGTTACTCTGCTGTAATTCAGGCTGAATTTAGAGATTTTAATACCTACCCCTCCTGAAAAACCAACAAGTGACATCTTTGAGTCAATGCCAAGCTCTTTTCGTCTCTGATAATTATAACCAAGCTGAATGCTCAGAAATTTTGCAGGTATGAATTCTGCTCCGACAACTATGTGCCGCATCAGCTTATCAAGTGATTTACCAAGATTTGATTGCAGAATAACTTCCCCTGTAATAGGATCTGTTTTATCAGGAGAATTATTAGGGTCAACGTATATTAGATTAAACTTCTCAATATGATTATATAATAAGGAAAATCTTAAAGGCACATGAGCAAAACCTTTTGTTATCCCTGCCTGCAATTGAAAAGGTAGCGGCTCAGAACTTCCCTGTGTATAAGTCTTTAGCTGAGTGCCAATATTTTTAGCAATCAATGTTGCTGTAATATGATTCTTTGGATTTGAATATGTCCCCGCAACATCAACTGCCAGTCCATAAGACCTGTAATCATCAAAATATGAAAGAATGGATTTCAGGTTAGCTCCTATTGATAAAAGTGAATCCAATTGTCTCCCCCACCCTAAGCAGACAGCATATTCATTTGCTTTGAACTCTCCCAGAATATTTCCTGTCTCATCTGTCCTTTTGAAATCTCCGTAATTAACATATTGCACATTGCCTGCAAAACTTCCTATTTTATCAAATGTTTTAGAGTAGGTCACATAGCCCATATTGATACCACTGTAATAATTAATAAAGCTGAGAGCAATATCATTATCTAAGTCTTTATTTATGATTGACGGATTTGAAAGAGCAAATGAAATATCCTTATCTTTCAGAGGAGTGAAATCCCCTCCCAAAGCAGCTATTCTCGCAGAATTTGTGAGATTAAGAAACTGATAAATGCTGTTACCCCCTATCTGCGGATAAATATTGCTGTGTATTCCTATTATTATCAAAACTAAGTAACAGACCTTCCTCATGTATATTGATTTATTAATCTCATTAACGAACTCAGTTTATTTTTATTTCACTAAAAAATCAGTATGAAATTAATTTTAAAGTGCTAAAGTAATATTTTCTGTTTTGACTTTATTCTAAATACAAACTTCCCTAACCCGCCTTTCAAATATCCATAATTCCACCACACTCCAGATAGGTTTTTATAAATCATTCGTTTTCTTAGTTTATAGGTTTTATAATGCTTCAATATACCAAGATACGAATTAATGCTGCTGAGAAAGTTTTTCTTATCTTCATTATTAGGTTCATGGTCATGTACAATAAAGTTCTGTTTTTCTATAGCTTGGTAAAAATTACCTTTCGTTCTGTTTGCTATATAAATTCTATACGGTTTTATGACTGCTCCCAGATATTTTACTCCTTTGCTGTAATGCTGCAAATAGATTTTATTCGGATGCAGCGTTAATTGTAAAGTGTAAAGTAAAAAGTTTGAAAGTATCGGTATTAGCGATTTTAAATAATATTTGTCAGATTGGATTAACACAATATCGTCAACGTATCTACCATAATACTTTATCCCTAAATCCCGTTTCACAAAATGGTCGAATTCATTCATGTAGATATTTCCAAACAATTGAGAGGTCAGATTGCCAATCGGCAACCCACAGTTCTCTGAAGCATAAAACAGGCTCTTTGTTTTTGGCAGCCCATACCAGTCCAATTTATTTCCTTTGATTATACAATTTTTTTTAGGGTCGTTAAAAATAGTTTTTTCTATAAGGTTAAGCAGCAGTGGCAAATCAATGTCAATCTTATGCTTATTGCGAATAAGTTTCATTTTTACATTTTGGTAAAGTAAATCTTTATTCATTGCCATAAAATATCCCTTTATGTCAAGCTTAAGGATATAACAATCTTTACGGTAGTTTTCTGAGCATGACCGTATGAAATGGTCAACCCTTTTTATTCCATAATGCGTACCTTTCCCTTTCCTGCAAGAATAACTATCATTAATAAATGTCTTTTCAAATATAGGCGAAATATAATTGTAAATCAAATGATGAACTATCCTGTCCCTGAAATCCGCTGCAAATATTTCCCGCTTTACAGGCTTATCCACAATAAAACAAATACTTGGTTTGGGCTTATACCTGTTTTCAATTATTTCATCATATAATTCAAAAAGTTTACTCTCGTAATTAATTTCAAATAACAAAGCATTCCGTGTATTCCTCTTATTTTTTCTTGCATCATAATATGCCTGAAACAAATCAATGAGTATTTTTTCTGTATCTAATGTATCATATAATGTAAGCTGCATGTCTATATTATTACGAACTTTATATACTTTATAAACTATAAAAGCCTGCAAGCTAAAACCTTGCAGGCTTTAAACAGGTATCATTATAAGTCCCTCACGCACCGCACGCTAAAACCGTTTTCCTTGTTGTTGTTGTTCCTGTTTACATCCGAATTGTTGTAATTCAGGTTACGGTTCCACGCGTTATTGCTATTGTTCTCCGTCGCCGACCACCAGATTCCGTTGTTACCAATGTTGTTGAAATTGCCATTGTTGTTGTTGCGGTAGCCGCCCGGAAGAGCCGAAATTAA
>CAZMDE010000399.1:0-2825 GCA_964564355.1 uncultured Bacteroidales bacterium
ATAAAATTAAATAAGCTGATCGCATCGCTAACATTAACATAATTCTTATTAAAACGATTTTCCAGTAAGTCGTGTACGTTTGCATAAGTGTTGATTAAAAGTTTTAGTCCATAGTAAAGCTCAATTTTGCCATCATCTGTTATGTCATCATTAAGATAGTCATATTGAAATCGTTGTGCAGCAACGCAGGTTTTTGTCGCTTTCATCACGTCCACATCTGCCTGGTCGAGCGTGCTCATATAAATGTTTCGCGGGTTGCTGTGCTTTACTTCGAGGTTTCCAACTCCGCAGCACATATCCCAAACTATGTATTCTTTCTGCCAGTTGTTGCCAAGTGTTTCTGTAAGCTTGTCATAAGCCTTGTCCACTACTTTCAGGGGCGTATAGAATGCACCTTTAAAGCTGCGTTCTTCTAATGGAATCAAGCTGTCACGCCTTTCAAGCAGATAATCGCGGTATTCCGATTTTGGCGGCTTGTGATATAAAGCCCAGAACTGGCGGTAGCCTTCTTTGTTGCCGAGTTCGTAAATCTTTCCTCCCAAACTAAACACAGGTGCATTGTTCTTATGCATTAGTTGAGCAGTCAGATTATCGTGAGTTGCCACAGTACCGTCGTGCATTATGTCAGCAAAGAACAGAAGAGCATAATCCTCCTCAGCCACTCCCTGTATTTCCCTGCCTATCATCAGCACCCATTTGTCGAACACCTGCTTGAGGTTGTCAGGTGTGATTTGCGTACGGATTATATCGCCGTTCTTAATGGCATTCTTTATTGTGTTTATGAATTCTTCTTCATGCGTTTCTATTTTGAAAGAAACAAAGTGAGTGCCTATGTGAGCGGAAACAGCATCAAGGGCTTCCTGTGTGTAGCTGCTTGCAGACTTGCCCCATCGGATGGTTTTCTTTTCGAGAAAAGGGATAACATCTGTGCTCTTCATTATAGCAGCCTTCTGTGTGTCAATAACAGCCAGGAAAGGCGGAACATATTCGCCTTTGTTCAAAGCATACTGAACATAATGCATCAGTTGAGTGAACATTGCATAAGTAGATGTACGTGCATTATCTTTTGCCTCGAACCATATCTCTTTAGTCTGAATGTCAATCAGGTTCTTGGAATAGCCTTTCAAGCCAAGAGCTTTTATATATGCGTCCTTAACATCCTCTTCGCTCTTAGCTTTCTGCAATTGTTCAAAAAGACTCATATTTTTATCCCTTTTTATTATATTACATTAATGATTTTCAAATGCAAACATACATATTTTCTAAAAACAAAAAACTCAGAAGGCGCTAAAGTCTTCTTTCTGCCGAAAATTTCCAATGTATACTGTCCCGACACACCGGAATTTAAAGCATATCCGGCACTAATGAAACATTAGCGTCTCTTTGGTGACCGAGTGTTGCAAGCCTGTTGTAAGCTATTATGTAGCTTGTTGTATGGTATATGCTACGCGCTATGTACGGGTTATGTACGGGTTATTTACGGGCTATGTACGGGCTATGTACGGGCTACTGTTTGCTGATTGCACTCTCTGCCACGTTACTGTATGGGAAAATGCCTGTTTTTAGGTAGGTCGATATTGCACATATGCTTTCTTCTGCAATACCCTCTTCATTAATATTTATTTGACTTATGTTCATTTTATCTTTTATTCTAAATTCAAACTTCCAACTTCCGAAATCCAAAATCCAATTTCTAACTTCCAACTTCCAGACTGCAAATATACAACAAAAAACCTCTCATGTCAAGTGTTTTTGATAAATATTTTTTAACAACCATATAACTAATACCATTCAGATATATAAGAAAATCAATAATCACTCATACCTAATACCCAAATGTATATAAAACAAAAAAGGCGGTACCAATAGGAACCGCCTTTTTGTTTATTTATTTCTAATGGTTTATTGTAATACTAATTTTACAGTCTTAGTTAGATTGATATTAGTCATCTTAACATAGTAAATCCCTTTATTATATCCCGACATATTAACTTCCTTAACTTTACTATAGTCAGTGTTCAAATTTTTCTCACTATAAATAACCTGTCCAACAGCGTTATAAATATCAAGACTGAAAGGAACTTTAGAATTTGTAAGCGAAATATTAACAATTCCCGTAGAAGGATTTGGATATAACATCATGTCAATACTATTATCAGTACCATCAGAACTTAGCGACTTGCTGCTGCAGCAACGATTACAACAATTATTAACAACAGTAATCATAACAGTTGCAGTCTTCATAGTATTACAAGAAGAACTTACTTCACAATACCATTCAGTAGCCATTCCATTACAATTTGTTGCAATGAAAGTTTCTGATGAATTTGTAAATCCTGGATAAGGACTAAAGGTGCCATCAGGATTCTTGCGATACCACTGATAAGATATAGGTCCTGAGCCTGATGCTATAACCCATAAGGTAGTATAATTTCCTGAACAAACATAAACATTTGATGACTGTCCTATAAGATTTACTGGTGCAAGTATAGTTAATGTTGCTGCTTCAGAAGTTGTACTACCAGCACATCCGCAAGTACTGCTTACAATACTTCTGAACTGGTAACCGCTATTACAATTTAAAGGTACAGTTAATGTTGATTCATTTGCACCTTCTAAATCAACCCAGCCTTTTCCGCAATTAACCTGCCACTGGAAAGCTAAGCAGTCTCCTGTTGCACACACTTTAAATTCTGCAATTTCAACACCACAGCAAGGATTATAGTTATAACATACTTCTATTGATTCAGGATTGCATGTTATTTCAGGACCTGCATGAATAATCAATTTCAATGTATCAACTGATGAACAATTAAAGTCATTGT
>CAZMDE010000400.1:0-2818 GCA_964564355.1 uncultured Bacteroidales bacterium
ATTTCCCTTCAATATTTATTTATTCCCATTCCCTCAATAAACTATAAACCAATCATAGGACTATCTAACCCCCATCTTTGGTCTATATAGCTTGTATCTTAGTACCATATCTGGATATGTAACGGATGTGCCTCGGATATGCTTCGGATATGTCTCGGATGTGGTCTAATAAATATCTGAATGTGAATACATTGCAAATACCCATTTTAGGATGGAAATTCCGCAGTTTTTCTGAACTCCGCGGTTTTCAATGGTTATTATATTATGGTTTGTATTCATATTATTAATAATGCACAAATATTGTGCCAAATTATTAGCAATTAATCAATATTTTTACAAATAAATTTAACTGTACAAAAATAATTAAATAAACCTCTCATGTCAAGTGTTTTAACAATTATATTTCAACTAAATAATTAAGATGCTGTAAACGAATGAAAAAGTGAATCTATTAACTTAATCTATAAAACCTAGCTCTTGTTTATCATGAGACTTACTATCATCAAATAATTGTAACTGGTTTTCAGTAACGTAATTTTCTTCAGCGGGCAGTGAGTTATACTTGAAGTAATCTTTAATGGCGTCTTTAATAAGCTTGTTGCGGGTGGTTTTTTTTCTCAGACAGTGGCGGTCTATTAATGTTACCTGCCTTTCGGAAAGCTTAAATGCAACCTTCTTAAACTTTACCTTAATTTTTTTCTTTTTCTTTTTTCGTATCATAATTTATAATACTATTTCAAAAAGTCTGAAGTTTCATATCTCATGTCTGCTAACTCAATAATTTCAACAAAGTTTTGACAAAAATATCAATTTCTTCAATATTATTAAATTTACTGAAAGATATTCTTAAAGAAGTACGTGTAATATCAGTTCCGATTGCCCTTAAAACATAGGAAACAGTCTCTTCAGCAGAATGGCAGGCGCTTCCTCCTGAAACTGCAATGCCGCTCATATCAAGCTTCTGCACAAGCATCTTTGTCTTATCACTTTCCGGAAAAGATACATTCAGAATTGTGTATAATCCATTATTCTCACAGTCACCGTTGAATTCTATATCAGTGAAATTTTCCTTTAGCTTATTAATTGCATAGCTTTTCAGTTCAGAAATATGCTTAATGTTCTTATCCATGTCCCTGTGAGCCACTTCAAAAGCCTTTGCCAGCCCGGCAATTCCATATATGTTCTCAGTTCCTGAACGGACATTTCTCTCCTGTCCGCCCCCGTGGATTACAGGCTTAAGCTCAAGATTCTTATCTGCAAAAAGAAAGCCAATACCCTTTGGTCCGTGAAATTTATGAGCTGAGCATACAGTGAAATCAGGACTAACATCCTTAAGATTATTGATGTATTTGCTCATAGTCTGAACCATATCAGAAAGAAAAAAAGCATTGTGCTTCTTGCAGAGCATAGAGGTTTCTTTCATTGGCAACAGATTCCCGATCTCATTATTTGCATGCATCAGACAAACGAGTGTTCTGAAGTCTGAAGTCGGATGTAGGAGGTCTGAATTGGAGGATGCATTTAAATGTACTTCGAGGTTGTCAAGGTCTATGATTCCGCGTTCAGTAAACCTGACATGCTTAACATTTACAAGCTTATTGTCTTCAAGGAATTTGATTGTGTTAAGAACAGCAGGGTGTTCAATAGTGCTGGTGATTATTTCTTTTACTCCGAGATAATTCACGCAGGTTGAGAGAGCTATGTTCAATGCCTCTGTTCCTCCGGCAGTGAAAAGTATCTCAGCAGGACTTACATTCATATAATTTGCTATTTTCCTTCTTGACTCTTCTATAATAACCCTGCTTTCCCTGCCAAACTGATGTATAGATGAAGGATTTCCATAATACCTGTTCATCACTAAGGTCATCTCTTCAATAACCTCAGGGTCTAAAGCGGTTGTGGCAGCGTTATCTAAATATATCATTATATACTATTCACTATTCGTTATTAGTTATTAGTTATTCATTATGCGGCAGCATGATTTCTTTTATGTCGCTAATTATTTTTTTAGCAAGATGATTAGCTTTGTTTAAGGAGTCACTTTCGGAATAAATTCTGATTATTGGTTCTGTGTTTGATTTTCTGAGGTGAACCCATTCAAGCCCAAACTCTATTCTTACTCCATCTATAGTGTTAACAGGGTTTTTGCAGTATTTCTCCTTTATCTTTTTCAGGATATTATCAACATTAGTATCTCCCGGCAGCTCAATCTTATTTTTTGAAATATAATACTGAGGATATTTGGCTTTCAGCTTGGAGCATGATTTTCCTGATTTGGCAAGGTGAGTAAGAAACAGTGCAATGCCGACCAGGGCATCCCTTCCGTAATGCAGCTCAGGATAAATAACTCCTCCGTTGCCTTCACCGCCTATAACAGCTTTTACATCCTTCATCAACTTAACCACATTCACCTCGCCTACAGCAGAAGCGAAATATTCTCCTCCTGCTTTTTCTGTTATATCCTTTAATGCCCGGGTTGACGACAGATTGGAAACAGTGTTTCCCCTGCTGTGCTGCAGAACATAATCTGCCACTGCTACCAGTGTGTACTCCTCTCCGAACATATCCCCGTTCTCACAAACTATTGCAAGGCGGTCAACATCAGGGTCAACAGCAAAGCCCACATCTGCATTATGCTTGACAACTGTCGCTGATAATTCTCCGAGGTTTTCGGGCAGAGGTTCAGGATTATGAGGAAATTTGCCGTCAGGTTCGCAGTATATGCTGTAAATAGTGTCAACCTCAAGAGCTTCAAGAAGCTTAGGTATTGCCAAACCACCGGTTGAATTCACACAGTCTATCGCCACTTTTAGCTTTG